>PBOO01000050.1 GCA_002724475.1 Fidelibacterota bacterium
CTGGTTCCACGTCCGTTATACCCGTACGAGATTTGGCAGGCAATTACATCACCACCAACGCTTGAGACTGTTCCGCGAAATGGATGGGGTGGAGTCATGTGGCTAAAGCATTTCGAGTTCATGAAACAATTTTGGGAGAAATATGCGTCAATTTATCAAGAGGCGCATGGTGTAGCTTTAGCTCCTGGAGAAAAAAGAACTCTTGTTCTTTGCACGTGTGTTGAAGAAACAAAAGAAGCNGCGATTAAGTCTGTCCGTGATGGTCATGACGAAATGTGGAAATTCCTTGGACCTTACGGCTGGAGCAAAGGGTACATGGGACCTGATGGCGGGCCAGCACAATCTGGCCTTATTCCCACCCTTGAAGAGTCTATGGAGAACAAAGTTTGGTTAGTTGGAGACGCCGATGATGTTGCAGAACAGATCCAGTGGTATTGCGACTATCTTGGGGGAGTCGAGAACCTCGTTCTCTTTCCTGCTATGCCAGGTGACCGGTACTCCAAAGTGGAGGAACAACTACATCGGTTAGCTGAAGATGTTATGCCCCAGTTGTGATATCACTTACAATTTAATTTCNTATACGGGAAGTGATAAAGCTTGGAAGTGCTAATCCTGCAAGCTCATCCAAGCGAGAATAGCTTCAACCAAGCTATTCTCGATACTGCGCTCGTATCTCTCCAGCGAAGCGGCATCAATCCAACTTTGATACNACTTGGNAAAGAGAAGCTGCGGGCAGACACCGCTTTGAAAAAACCGTCTGCTCTTATACTCATATACCCAACTTGGTGGGGAGGGTACCCTGCGTCGTTAATGCAATGGATANATGAAATGTACCAAAGTCAAAGCGACCTATTACAAGACGTTAGAACGATTTTGTCTATCACGACGCATGGCTCAAGTAAGTTTATTAACTTGCTNCANGGNGAGTGGGGTAGGTCGTACACAAAAAATCNAATTGCTAAGATCTGCGACAACNGTGTGCAGTTGAAATGGACATCCCTTTANAAAATTGATCGATGCACTGATGAAGAACTAAAGNACTANCTCGCCAAAGTTAAANGCGATGTAACGNAATTCCTTNCTATCTGAAGTAGCCACCTTTTACCAAATTGCTTCTTGCCGTAATCCCAAATGATTCAAGATCATGAATGAGAGAAAGTGAAGATCTGCACTTTAACCCAGCATTCATTCGGATAGCTCTTAATAAAGACTTACTAGGGTTTGACCTTTTCATTCTTTTTGTGTTTGGTTCGGCAAGAGCAAGGAAGTGAATATGGCGTAAATTTTTTAAAGCACCTTTGACCCTACCGCTTTCTGAAAAGGTGAACGAAACCTCAGGAATGAAGACGCGCTCAAACCAGCTTTTTGCGATTGCAGGGAAAAGATCATTGGTAAGTGGGTAGCAAAGTATTAACCCTTCGGTGCTTTTCACTAACTCTGCGGACCTCTTCTGGGCAGGTGACACTAGATTATTTTTAAGATGGTATGCCGAGCGCTCGCCCTCAGACATGAAGTCGCTGAAACCTTCTTTCGCTAAATCCAGAGATGAAATCGTAACCGGCAGCTGCGACAGGGACTCAGAGATAGCCTGTAATGGAATATCTGACTCCTCAAAGGCATTAACTATCAAAAGTCTCATTCACTAACTATTTCATACATTGAACAGATCTAGAAAAATTGTGAATAACTTGTATCAACTGATCTTGCATGTAATGTCAATCCATGGCACAAAGAATGGGACTCTACCTCCAAGATAAGCATGATATAAAATATGAACTCCAGATAGCGCAATATGCGGAAGAAAAGGGATTTTCTGAGATCTGGCAGGCGGACACGAGACTGGCGCGTGACTGCATCGTTATGATGAGCGCATTACTGACGCACACAACTCGAATAAAGATCGGTAGTGGGGTATTGCCAATTTACACACGTAATCCGGCGGTTATTGCGGCTTCATGGAGCACCATGTGGGAACTGGCGGGTTTAACGCCCGATGGGGAGAGCAGAGTCATGTTAGGTCTCGGAGCGTGGTGGGAACCCATAGCTTCTCGAGTTGGCGCAGACCGTAGATCGCCTTTAAGAGCAATGCGTGAAAATATCGAGGCCATTCGGGCATTGTTCTCCATGGAAGAGATTAGCTACGAAGGAGAATTCGTTCAATTAGACCACGTGAAATTAGACGTCGCATACGGGTCCACTGAGCCTAGGAACATACCAATATACATAGGAGCAACGGGGCCGAAGATGCTGCAATTGAGTGGAGAAATTTGTGATGGACCAGTGCTCAACTATGTCGTGTCAACTGAGTATATAAAGGATGCTGTAGGTCAAGTTGAGATTGGTGCACAGCGAAGCGGGAGAGAACTCTCTGCAATAGACAGGCCTGAATTACTGGCTTGTTCTTTATCAGACGATGACCCCGAAGCTGCGATAATGATGGGGAAGTCACTTGTCGCATACTATCTAGGTACAGAACCCCACATCATGAAAGCTTCAGGAGCTGATCCCAGCCTTGTCGACAAAGTCAAAGAGATAGTCGGTTGGCCAGCAACAGAAGAAGATTATAAGAGAGCTGCGCACTTAATACCTGATGACCTAGTTAGGAAATTGATGGCTGTTGGGACTTCAAGTGAGTGCAGGGATAAAGTTTCCGAATTCATAGAAGCAGGCGTTACNTGCCCTATCTTGTACCCGATCATGGATGACATCGAACCGGTTATCGAATCATTTTCGGATTGGGAAGTCGGAAAGTAACGTGTCTGAGAACAGTTCATTAGGTATTGATATTCTNATTGAGAACACCGCTGTTCTTNTACTCGATGATGACTTTACAGTCGTGGATCCTGGNTGGGTGGCTGTGACTGGAGATCTAATTAAAGAAGTCGGCTCAGGNACCCCTCCANCGAGCGTTCGCGAGGGTGCTGAAACTGTTATTGACGGNTCGGGTACNGCGACAATGCCTGGNATGACTAACGCGCATACTCATCTATTTCAAACTTTCTTCCGAGGGCTTGGTGACGATAAATCACTCCTGGATTGGCTTGAACACTGNATTTGGCCAGGTGCCGTGCACCTAGACGCCCACACTGCGAAGCTGGCTGCGATGGTTGGATTAATTGAGAATTTACGGACAGGAGCCACATCAGTCATTGACCATCAATACGTTCATATAGATGAAAGTATTGATGACGCGATCTGTGAAGCTGCCGATGAACTCGGAGTGCGTTTTCTTCTCGCACGCGGTTGGGCAGACCGAAATTATGAGCCCTCNTTAACTGAAACCCATGAACAGGTAATTNAAAGAACACGAACAGTTCGCAATAAATGGCATGGCACCAACAATGACCGGATCACNATAGAGCTCGCACCCTTGATCCCATGGGGTTGCAGTGATGAAGCCATGTCGCAGACGATAAGTGAGTCACGTTCGTGGGGAGCTGGAACTCACATACATTGTGCTGAAACCCATACCGAGGTTGAAATGAGCATTGATGAGCGTGGATTGCGGCACGTTGAGTGGCTCTCACAATTAGGGGCACTGGGGCCAGATACCCAGTTGGCTCACAGCGTTTGGCTAGATGACAATGAGTTAGATCTTATTGCTGATAGCGGGTCAATCGTAGTTCACTGTCCCGTGAGTAATATGTACCTAGCCTCTGGAGTTCCGAGAATCCTAGACATGGTTGATATGGGAATTCCANTTGCTCTTGCAAGTGACGGGCCAGGAAGCAATAACCGCCAAGACATGTTTGAAGTACTTAAAGCAACAATCTTGTTGCAAAAGGTACACAATTTGAACCCGACTGCTCTCCAACCTGAGGACGCGTTAACAATGGCCTGTCGTGGAGGGGCACGTGCGCTGGGGAAAGAAACACAAATCGGACAAATCTCAGCGGGTTACAAGGCAGATCTAATTGTCGTCGACCTTGAAACCGTTTTCACAGCGCCAGTACATAGTGTTGCGAGCTCGTTAGTCTTTTGTGCATCGCCATCGCAAGTGCGGCATGTAATAGTTGANGGTCAACTATTGATCCAAGACTCGGCGTTACTGGGGTTAAATGAATCGGAAATACTTGCGCAAGCCAATGATGCGGCTCAAAAGTTATTTACCAAAGCCGGGATAGAATCNCGACTTACTAGATCCTCTGAAATTGCTAACTAGTCGAACCGATTACTGGGNGATCTTCTTTCACAACTCGCTCTTCAGGTGATGAGAAACTCCAAACTACGTCGTCANTATCTCCGCCATCAATTTCNCTATCTTCTNTTGTNGNATCGTCTTCGTCGGNGTCAGAAATAACTTCAGGGAGNNCTTGGTCGCNCTGCTGNGGATCTGATGCGGATTCTGAAGGTACTTCAATATCAGCTTCTTCCTCGCTGCTTTCTANTTCTGACTCGATACTCTTCNGTTNTGNTTCTTCAAGGAGGTGNGAAAGATAAATAGGATTATTTGATCTTGGATAACCCGGGATGGATCCGGTGATGATCCTGACTCTACTTTCCGATGACCCGAGACGCTCCTGGATGACATCAGCCAGTTCTTTCATTTTCGCCGTTGCCTCGCATTGGATCAAGATTTGGCAGGTGAACTTTCCAGTCACAAGAGCGATATCGGACACCTCTTCGATGTCTTCTAATGCGCTTGCGATCCTCTCAGCTTTTGCACCGTTCGGTAAGACGACGTCTACATAGCCTTTAGGGAGTAATTCGTCTCGGTAGTTTGCTAATTCAATTGTGAAGCGACTTATGATGCCTGACTTCATGAGATTATTAACTCTTACTCGTGTAGCGGAATGGCTTCTGCCGATTGCTTTCGATATCTCAGTGACAGTCCGGCGAGAGTCTTCTTTCAGTTGCATGAGAATTTCTTGGTCTAATTCATCCATGAAGCGATTATAGCTATTTATAGTTTTAATTGCTTTAATATTCAATTAAATTCACAAAACCATAGTGATCAAATCTTTCCAAAAGATCTGCTGATAGCAGCTCCAGGCATTAAAAGGATGATTTTTGTCGCTCGACTCCATCCATCCTTGGTCTAATCATCTTGAATTGACCATTTTAGTTAGTGAGGAAAATGTAGATATTATGAT
>PBOO01000008.1 GCA_002724475.1 Fidelibacterota bacterium
TTTACTATATATTGCAATAAAGATGGAAAATTCAAAAGAGGAACAGAGCCTTTACCGGAGAACTTGAGCGATCTTTCAAATAAGGTCATTGAATCCAAAGCTGATATTGGTTTCGCAATTGATCCAGACGCTGATAGGCTTGCTGTGGTAAATGAAATGGGTAAACCTTTGGGTGAGGAATATACGCTGGTGATTGCAGCTGAGAGTTATTTAATTAATTCAAAAAAGCCAGAAAAAATAGTCACAAATCTATCTACAACNATGGCTNTGGAGCATATNGCAGCTAAATTCGACTCAACAGTGATACGAACTGCCGTTGGAGANATAAATGTTGTCAAAAGAATGAAAGAAGAAAATGCAAACCTCGGCGGTGAAGGCAATGGAGGCGTTATTTTAAAAGAAGCGCACCTTGGAAGAGATTCATTGGTGGCAGCCGCTATGATATTAAATCGTTTAGCTCAAGCTGATAATAGTTCCGTAGAGAAGCTTTTTAAGTCTTTACCTTTTTTTACTATTGTTAAAGATAAGATAGATATCGATGATACTGATGAGAAAAGCTTGATTTCAAAAGCTCAGGCTATATACTCAGATGCAACAATNGATACTACNGACGGNACAAAATTTTGCTGGNATGATAAATGGGTNCATTTAAGAAAATCCAACACCGAACCAATNATACGTATTTACGCTGAAGCNTCTTCNNANGANGAAGCNAAGAAATTAATTTCACTCCTCAAAGAATAATTAAATTTTTCTCNNGTAAANAATGTTGGATTTAAAAAAAGGTCAAGAANTTGAGCTGCAAATAGATGANTTGGCTTACGGCGGNAAAGGTCTTTCTAGANTCAANAATTTTGTAATCTTTNTTGAAAAAGCGATTCCCGGTCAAAAAGTCCTCGCTTATATCACTAAAAAGAAAAAAGATTTTGCAGAGGCAAAAATTAAAGAGATAATTTCTGAGTCCCCCTTTTTCACAGATCCAAAGTGCTCTCATTTTCCTACATGCGGAGGCTGTAAAACTCAACAACTTCTATACAAGGAACAGCTTAATCAAAAAAAGAAACAGGTTGAGAAAATCTTTGAAAAGCAGGTAGGGCTTGACAATTTTAAAGTTGATCNGNTNNTANAAGCAGATCCAATATTTAATTATAGAAATAAAATGGAATTTACNTTCTCAAAAAATAGATGGATTCTTGAAGAAGANCCCNTAGGGGTTGAGTCTGATTTTGCATTGGGAATGCANATACCNAGACGCTGGGATAAGATTCTTGATATTGATTCTTGTGATNTTATGCCTAGNGTTGGNTCCAAAATANTTAATTTTGTTAGAGATCTATCNAAAAAGTCNTNACTGAANCCTTACGATCAAAAAACACANATAGGGTTCTTGCGCTACCTTNTGCTAAGNTTNGGTCANAACACNAATGAGTTAATGGTAAATATAGTTACTGCCTATGAAGATTTAGATCGACTGGTGCCATTTGTATCNCAATTAACATCTGANTTTTCNGAAATAACGACCGTTGTTAACAACATCAATACAAGAAAAGCTGATGTATCCTTTGGAGAAAAGGAGATTCTNCTCTATGGTCANCCCGTCTTGAAAGAAAAGCTTAANAATTTGACGTTNCAAATTTCTTCAAACTCTTTTTTTCAAACCAACNCNCATATGGCTGAAAAGCTNTANGACGTCATATTGGATGAANTTGACTCTTCATCAAATGAAATAGCATATGACCTATATTGTGGAGCTGGCTCCATCTCACTTTTTTTAGCTCAAAAAGTAAAATTTGTATACGCTTTTGATATTATTGTCTCTTCAATAGAGAACGCCGAAGAAAATGCTCTTTACAATAATGTNGAGAACGTTGACTTTAAGGTTGCTAATCTGGACACCTATTTCGATAATCATCGCTTAAGCGGACGTCCAAAGCCAGATATTGTAGTTGTTGATCCTCCTCGATCGGGAATGCACAAAAAAATGACCTCATTCCTTCCAAGGCTCCAGGCTAAAAAAATAATTTATGTATCGTGCAACCCNACGACTCAAGCCAGAGATGCTCAAATTTTATTAGACAAAGGTTACGATTTAGAAAAATTAACCATTGTTGATATGTTTCCACATACTCCACACATTGAAAGCGTAGGTATTTTTACAAAAAAATAAATCACTTNTCATGGTGATTCCTGAAATTGCGATATTCATTAAGTCAGTCATTAAAAGAATAACTATATTTCAATTATGCAATTATGGCTTAAAACTCTAATTCGCAATAGCTTCTTTCAGGTTGGTATAGGCTTATTTATTACCATGATTTTTGGTGGTATTGTTCTTCAGTGGCTTGAAACAGGGGATATTTCAAAAGGGGATAATCCCTTTTGGTGGGCAATTGTTACTATGACAACAGTAGGATACGGTGACTTCTCACCTGAAACCCCTGAAGGAAGAGTTTTTGCNGTATTTATTATGTTTGCGGGTATCACGCTCGTATCATTNTTAACTGCATCAATTTCATCTATTTTTGTAGCACAAAAAATCCGGGAGGGTAAAGGTTTGGAAAAATTGAACATATCTGATCACATAGTTTTATGTGGATGGAATTCAAACACAGGCAATTTGATGAATTCCATTCAAAAACTAAACCATGAAAAACATTTAGATTTAGTNTTAGTAAACGAGCTAAGCGAAGAAGAGGTTAATCAAATCAAATCTCGTTTCACCAAACTGAATATCCTTTTTGTATCCGGCGATTATACACAAGAAGAGACTCTTTTGAAGGCCAGCGTAACCACATCTAACACAGTGATCATAATACCAAACAATATCAATAATGAAGATGGCCTTCATGATGAAAAAACAATTTTTGCTACTTTAACCATCAAAAGTATTGATTCTTCAATAAGAGTGGTAGCCTATNTGCTTGAACGTGAAAACTTAACCCACATCAAGAGGGCAGAAGCAGATGAAGTTGTAATTAGTGATGATTTTAGTTTAAACATTCTAGCTTCACATGTTGTAGATCCAGGAGTTCCACAGTTATCAAATCATTTAGTAAATGCGGACTCATCATCACGCTTCGTTCGAAAACAAATACCTTCNAACTTTGTGGGGAAAGAATATGGAGATCTTTTCGATTATTTTAGAGGTGAAAACGGTTCGTTGTTAGTTGGGCTTTATTATGAAGATGAGCACTTAGGAATTGGAAGTATTCTTTCCTCTGATANNTCTTCTCTGGATAAATTTATTGAGCAAAAACTTAAAGAGGGTGGTATTTCACTCCAGGAGCAGAGCAAGGTTCACGTTAATGTTAATCCCAAAACCGATTATATTATTAAAGATGGCGAAAAAGCCCTTTTAATTCCTTGAGGTAGCAATGAAAAACGAACAATTAAAAAATTATAANATNTTNGAAGACCTTGATGATANTCAGCTCGATATTTTTCATCCTATTNTNTCNAANNAAAAAGTTGAAGCAAATTCTAAATTTATNGTTGAGGGTGANGAGGGAGATTCTATNTANTTNCTCCTTGACGGAGANGTTGANATCAATCAGGCCCTTACTTTGTCNGTGAATAAAGGAGACTCTGATAATAGAGAAAAATCNATNATGAAACTTTCAAATGAAGANCACCCNCTTTTTGGCGAAATGTCAATTTTTTCNGATGGAGATGTACGAACNGCAAATGTTAAAGCGTTATCAANCTGCACTTTAGCGAANATAAGTAAAAATGATTTACTNAGAGTTTGCGATGANCACCCTAATGTTGGTTTTTTAGTTATGAGAAACCTNGGAAGAATNATNACTGATAATCTTATCAAAGCAAACCAAAANGTGCTTAAGCTAACCACAGCNTTTAGTCTTATTTTAGATAGATAACATTTCAAAANTCCATTAATTCTAAAGCTTTATGTCTACNGCACAACTTGATACTAAGTATAANTGGAATACTCTTGAAAAGAAGTGGTACTCTTATTGGTTNAGCAAAAATTATTTTCACGCTGATGAAAATTCATCAAAAGANACATTCACNATTGTAATTCCACCNCCNAATGTGACTGGAAAGCTAACCATGGGTCATGTTTTGAATAATACNATTCAGGATATTTTAATTAGAAAAGCTCGCATGGAGGGAAAAAATACTTGCTGGATACCTGGAACNGATCATGCCTCNATTGCNACAGAAGCTAAAGTTGTATCAATGTTGAAAGAAAAAGGAATCGATAAAAATGANCTNACCNGAGAAGAGTTTCTTAATCATGCATGGGAATGGAAAGATAAGTATGGCGGAATAATCATAAAGCAGCTTAAAACTCTTGGCTGTTCTTGCGATTGGGACCGAGAGCGCTTTACAATGGATGAAGAATATTCTAAAGCAGTAATGCATGCTTTTGTTGAGCTTTACCGCAAAGAATTAATTTATAAAGGTAAGAGATTGGTTAATTGGTGTCCTGTATCAAAATCCGCAATAAGCGATGAAGAAGTCATTCACCAAGAAAAAAATGGAAAGCTCTGGTATTTAAAGTATCCCTTGGTTGGCCATGAAGAATATCTAGTGGTAGCAACGACTAGGCCTGAAACTATGCTTGGTGACACTGCAGTTGCCGTAAATCCTAAAGATGAACGTTTTAAAGATTACATTGGTAAAAAAATTAAACTGCCTTTAACTGAGCGTGAAATTCCAATAATATCCGATGAATTTGTGAATATTGAATTTGGTACCGGTTGTGTAAAAGTCACACCCGCTCATGATCCAAATGATTTTGAAATGGGACAACGTCACAATCTTAAGTTTATAAATATTATGAACGATGACGCTACATTAAATGAAAATGTTCCTAAAAAATTTCAAAAGATATCTAGAGAAGAGGCAAGAAAATTGGTTGTTGCAGAAATGGAATCATTGAATCTTTTGGATAAGATAGAGGATTATACCAATAATATTGGATTCTCTGAAAGAGGCGGAGTTCCAATAGAATATTATCTTTCCGATCAATGGTATTTAAAGATGGACGATTTGGCAAAGCCTGCTATGGATGTTATAAAATCGAAAAAGATAAACTTTCACCCTGAACATTGGACAAAAACCTATAGCCATTGGATGGAAAATATTAAAGATTGGTGCATCAGTCGCCAGCTTGTTTGGGGTCACCAAATACCAGTCTGGTACAATAAGAAAAACCCCGAAAGCATCCATGTTTCAATTGACGGTCCAGATGACCCAGAAAACTGGACAAGAGACCCTGATGTTCTAGATACTTGGGCCTCTTCATGGTTATGGTCTTTTGCTGTTCATGATTGGCCAAAAGACAGTAAAGTTTTAAAGACATTTTACCCGACAAACGCACTGGTAACTGGTCCTGATATAATTTTCTTTTGGGTAGCAAGAATGATAATGGCTGGAATGGAGTTCTTAGATGAAATACCTTTTAAGGATGTTTATTTTACTTCAATCTTAAGAGATAAAGATGGAAGGAAATTCAGCAAATCTCTTGGCAATTCACCAGACCCCTTTACTCTCTTTGATGAATATGGTACAGATGCTGTAAGATTTGCAACTATGTTGATGTCTCCTCAGGGACTAGACGTTCTATTTTCTAATGAAAGGTTAGAAATAGGTAGAAATTTTATGAATAAACTTTGGAACGCTTCTCGATTTGTTCGAATGAATATTGATGATAAGGTAGATAATGAAGAGATAGACATCAATAAACTTGAGATGCCAGAAAGATGGATTTTAAATAAATTNAAGAAGACTACCATCGAGGTCAATGACTGTCTAGATAGCTTTAAATTCAATGAAGCAGCAAAGTTGATTTATGAATTCACTTGGAACGATTATTGCGACTGGTATATTGAAATAGCAAAAACTAGATTTTATTCAGAGGATAGTCAAAATAGTAAAATTGCGCAAAAGATATCTGTCAAAGTTCTTAAGGGGATTTTGACATTATTACATCCATTTGCACCGTTCATCACTGAAGAATTATGGTCTTATTTTAAAGTTGACGGTGAAGATGATTTGATTGTTACTTCGTGGTTGAGCTCCGATGATCGCAATTATGACCGAGACACTTTTCAAAATTTTGAGATAATTAAAAGTACAATCTCAGCGGTTAGAATGATCCGAACCAAAATGAATGTTCCTAGCAACAAAAAATCTAGAATTATCATTAGAAATGGCAAGAAATTTGAAACACTAATTCAAAACAATGATAAAATAATAAAAACATTAGCAGGTATAAAAAACATAGATTTTTCAGACGATGAAGAGCGCCCAGAAAAATCTGCTTCAGCAATCGTTAATATGATGGAAATATTTGTTCCTCTTGATGGATTGATTGACTTTGATATTGAAATCAAACGCCTCACAAAACGTTTGAATGAATTGGATAAACATGTAATATCTGCTGAGAAAAAAGTTTCTAATGAAAACTTTATTAAGCGAGCACCAAAAGATATTGTTNCTCATGAAAAGCAGAAACTTGAAGATATGAAAATTGAGTATAGTCTAATAAAACAGAATCTAGATATCTTATCATGAGGTGTTTACTTNTTGCATTATTTCTTTTCTCAAACTCATTTGCACAATCTTTGTACGCAAATATTACCATCTACAAAGATGGATTTGCTTTAGTCAAACAGCCAGTGCTTTGGGAAGATCTTGAAACCGATCAAAGTATTATCATTTGGGATATTTTACCTTTTGGAATTGTTTACGATTCCCCCTTTTTAGTTCTTGAAAATGCAAAAGTTCTTACTCAAAGTTTTAATCAAGATGTATTCCATTTTTCTGATCGTCTATACAATTACCTTGGCGAAAGAATTGATGTAAAACTNATCAATGAAAATGATATGAGCGGTACCTTAGTAGAGGTGACTGATGAAACATTAACTTTGCAAAGAAGAAGGTCAATAATTTCATTTAATAGAGATAGAGTTGCCTATATCAATCTTCCAGGCCTAATGGAGGACGTTCAATATAAGCCCACTATCAAGTGGGCCATTGAAACAAAAGAAGAGGTNGATACACTTGCTGGAAATCTTACTTATTTAACATCAGGATTTGGTTGGGAGGCAAATTACAGATTGATNATTGAGCCTAATGGAGTTGAGGGGCAATTTTTAGCAGACGCTAAAATCTTAAATAATACCAATATGAGTTTTGATAAGATGAACCTAAGCTTGGTTGAAGGAAGAATTAATTTGAATTCAAAGGTTGATCAGCAACTGCAAACAGCCGGTAGAAAATCAACTATGATAAATGCTGAAGTTTCGGAATTAGGGGATTACCACATTTACTCAATGGGAACGAATATGAATTTAGTGAGTAAAGAAACCCTTGTTACAAGATTGTANACACCNAGACAAATCAACTTTGAGAAGACCTATTTATTTGAGAATAACGAAAAAAGCCAAAAAGAAGAACCTCTTTCAATAGAATACAAAATACCAAATACTATTGAAAATAATTTAGATCTCCCTCTTCCACAGGGAAAAATTCAACTCTATCAAGTTTTGAATAGTGGCAATATCGAATATATTGGGCAGGATAAAATTAGCCAAGTACCTCGATCGAATACCGCAACGATTTCTTCAGGTAANGCTTTCGATGTTATNGGNAAGCGGAAGGTTCTAAACTATGATAAGCAGCGNAAAAGTGAAGAGGCGTCCATAAGCATTACGGTAACCAATACCCTTAGNAGAGGTGTTAATATAAAATTAATTGAACATATTTATGGTGATTGGGTAGTGCGAAATGCTTCTTCCAANTATAGAAAAATCGATGCTTCAACCATCCATTTTCCNTTAAGCATACCTCAAGAATCTTCAAAAACCGTGACGTACACCTATCGAAAGGAATGGAAGTAAATACACTGTGCCTGAAAAGGCTCTAAATATTTATAGTCCAACAAGCGCATTAAAAGGAATTGGGCCTGCTAAATTCAGCGCTTTAAAAGAAATCGGTATAGAAACCCTTTTTGATCTAATAAATTATTTTCCAAGAAAATATCTAGATAGAACAAGCATCACACCTATTGGAAGCGCTAAGACTGGTANTGAGATTAACTTGGTTGGTAAAGTTGAGGCCGCTGGATTAGTGAAAGGTAGAAAGCGAAGCTTCTTCAAAGCAATCATATCTGATAAAAGTGGCATGATAACTTTAATTTGGTTCAATGGAGCTCGTTTTATAAGCAAATCAATAAAAGTCGGAGATCGATTGGCTGTAAGCGGCAAAGTAGAATTTTATAATAACTTACAAATTGTACATCCTGAGTTTGACAAGCTAAAAGAAAACGAAGATCCGCTTAGCTCAGGAATTATCTCACCTATATACTCTATACCTGCTCCTTTGAAAGCAAATAAAATTGATAATTTATTTTTAAAAAAAATTATTAGATCTCTAATTAATGAAATTGAAACTGTTCCAGACTACTTCAGCGATAAATTCAGAAAAGAACATAACCTAATCTTAATTAGTGAGGCCCTTAAGCAGATACATTTTCCAAGCACAAGCAATGCGCTCAATAACGCTATCAATCGTTTAAAATTTAGTGAACATTTCTTTTTTCAATTAATGATGCTTTCAAGAAAGTCACTTTTAGACAAGCTTCCCTCAAAGCCGTTAATTAAGACAGGGGTTCAAACAAAATTAGTATATAATACTATAGACTTTGAACTCACCAAAGCTCAAAAGCGCGTATTGAAGCAAATCAAAGATGACCTNTCGCAACCTTATGCAATGAACCGCTTGTTGCAAGGGGACGTTGGCTCAGGAAAGACAATTATTGCAATATTAGCCGCTGCAATTTCTGTATCAAATAAATTNCANGTTGCAATAATGGCACCTACAGAAATCCTAGCCAATCAACATTATAAATCGTTCAAGAAGTATGCTGATTCAGCTCAAATTTCGTGTGCATTGTTGGTAGGAGGTATGCCTGTTGGGAAAAGGAAGAAGATTCTTACTGCCTTAAAAAATCATAAAATCGATATGATTGTTGGAACGCATGCGCTNATTCAAAAAGATATTGAATTCAGCTCATTAGGNCTTGTCATCGTTGATGAACAACATCGATTTGGAGTTAATCAGAGAAATACGTTGGTTCAAAAAGGTGTAAACCCACATCTTCTTTCAATGACNGCAACTCCGATTCCAAGAACTCTTGCCATTACCTATCACGGAGACATGGAGCTATCCATAATTGATGAATTACCAAAAGATAGAATTCCAGTAGTAACAAAAATGGTATCTGAGAAAAGATTAAATAGAGTTTATTCTTTCATGGTTGATGAGGTGAAAGCCGGCAGNCAATGCATCATTGTCTATCCATTAATTGAAGAATCTGAAAAATCTGANCTATCTGCTGCTATTGACATGTACAATACATTATCTGAAAANGAGTTTAAAGATCTNAGAGTTGGTTTATTGCATGGCCGTCAAGACAAATCTGAAAAAGAAAAGATTATGCAAAATTTTTCAGAAAATAAAATAAATATATTATTGTCAACCACTGTGATCGAAGTTGGAATTGATGTACCAAATGCGACCGTGATGCTGATTGAAAATGCTGAAAGATTTGGATTAACACAATTACACCAATTGAGAGGAAGGGTTGGCAGAGGAAATAAGAAGAGTTATTGTATCCTAGTGCAAAGGAAAATCAATGAACATTCAAAAAAAAGACTCAAAATCATGGAGTCGACAAATGATGGTTTTAAGATTTCAGATGAAGATTTAAAAATGAGAGGCCCTGGGGAGTTTTTTGGTATAAAACAAAGTGGCTTTTTCAACTTTAAGATAGCAGACCTATTGCTTGATGGCAAAATGATTAAGGAGGCTAGAACCGCAGCCGAGACAATGCTCAATAATGATATTGATACATTACGCAATACCCATGATAAAATATATTCTGAATTGATTTCGGCATACAAAGATCGCTTAAATCAATTACTACCCAAGGGCTAATATCACTATTCTTCTTAAAGCAACAGGGTGTATTTTAGGTAGCTATATTCAAAAAAAAATAAACAATTGAACCTTTGAAGGGAGAAAAATGTCTGAAAATCAATTAAACAAAGAAGACCAATTATTTATTCATTTGGTCAATACTTTTGTTCAAAGTGCGTGGATTTCTCTAGGTAAAGTAAAAAACCCCGTTTCTGATGAAATGGAGAGAAATTTGGATCAAGCATCCTACTATATTGACCTTCTAGATATGCTACAAACAAAAATGAAGGGTAATTTGTCAGAGTGGGAGGAGCAATATATTCTTCACAGTTTAAGTGAATTAAAATTGAATTTTATTGATGAAAAAAAGAAGAGTGGAGCCGAAGCTGATACTTTAGATGACAGCGGTAAAGATTCGAGTGCATCAAGCACGAAAGATGAGGCTAAGCCGGAACCCAAATCAAAGAAAAAACCAAAAAAGAAAAAGAGTTAAATGAACCCATCAATTAAGAAACTTAATCTATATACCGCTCTTTTTAGCCTAGCGTGCTCGTTTTTTGTCTATGTTTTGACAATGGCAGATACCGTTCCGTATTGGGATTCAGGTGAGTTTATTGCGACATCCTATATTTTAGGAGTACCACACCCACCCGGCAGTCCGCTTTATTTAATAATAGGAAGAATCTTTTCGATGATTCCGTTCAATCCTGACATTGCATTTAGAGTAAATTTAATTTCACCACTAGTCTCTGCTTTTGCTGTGATGTTTCTATATCTTTCATGTGTAAAACTTATCTCAAGCTATCGCGGAAAAGTAAAATCAACTGTTGATGCCATCATTGTTTTTGGATCATCTATGATTGGCTCTCTTACATTTGCGTTTACTGATTCGCATTGGTTCAATGCTGTTGAAGCAGAAGTGTATGGTTTTTCTACTTTTTTTACAGCTATTGTAGTTTGGTTAATTTTACTTTGGTCTGAACGAGCCAATGATAAAGGCAATGAAAGATATATTTTAATAATTGCATATATGATTGGCCTTGCTACAGGTGTTCATTTNCTGAATCTTTTAGCGCTACCATTTTTAGCCTTGATTATCTACTTTAGAAAATTTGATTTTTCTTACAAAGGTTTCGCAATTACAACAGTAATTACCGGTGCAGTATTTTATGTCATTAATACAGGAATAATTAATGGTATGCCAAAGTTCGTTGATAAGATTGGACTTACTGCGGTTATGTTCATTTGGATATTAATATTTGGTACTGCTATTGCAGCAATCGTATATAAAAAATTNCAGTATGCCTTAGGACTATCTGCTACCGCTCTTATTTTAATCGGTTATTCAAGCTATGCCATGATTTTCATTCGATCTGATCAAAAACCCGCAATCAATGAAAACGACCCATCAACTGTTTCAAGAGCCATAGCCTATATGGAAAGAGAGCAGTATGGTAGAATGTTCCAATTTCCACGAAGATATACTGGTCTACCAGATAAGCACGTTGCGGTTGGACGCCCTCAAAACGGCAGAGAATATACAAACAGTCAAGAGCGGGCCTATAAGACTTACAGACTTGACAAGCAGTGGGATTATTTTTGGGACTACCAGGTAAAAAAGATGTACTGGAGATATTTTTTATGGCAATTTGCAGGAAGAGGTCCAAGTACTGAATCTTTTGTAACAGCTTACGGCGCTAGACCTAATGAGGATGGCGTGGCTTGGTTCCAGTTTGGACTTCCATTGGCATTTTTATTCGGACTATGGGGTATGTTTTATCACTTCCAACAAGATAGGAAAAGAGCTTTTTCTGTACTTAGTCTGTTTTTAATGACGGGTCTTGCAATTATAATTTTTGTAAATCAAGACAACCCTCAGCCAAGGGAAAGAGATTATTCTTATGTAGGTAGTTTTTTTGCTTTTTCAATTTGGATTAGTATAGCGTTACAGGCCTTTCTGGACCGAGTTAACAAATTTTTAAAGGGTAAAACCAATGAACAGAATGGATTAATTCTATCTGTAGTTCTATTAACATTATTCATGCCCGTGATGATGCTAAAGGCTAATTATCATGAACATGATCGCTCTGATAATAGAATTGCATGGGATTACAGCTACAATATTCTTCAGTCCTGCGAGCCCAACGCCATCATTTTCACTAACGGAGACAACGATACCTTTCCCCTTTGGTACTTACAGGAGGTGGAAGGCATTAGAAAAGATGTTACTGTTGCAAACCTTAGTCTATTAAATACAGAATGGTACATTCGTCAATTAAGAGATTCTAGACCAGGTGAATTCATTCAAATGAACGATGCTCAAGTACAAGAAGTATCATCGGGTTTAAAAGAATGGAAATCTCAAATGGTTCGTGTCCCTGCTCCAAAAACAGATAAGAATCAAGCGGGCTATATTGAATGGAAAGTTAATCCAACCTTTGCTGGTGCTGCGCTGATGGTAAAAGATCTAATGATTCTCCAAATTATTTTTGCTGCTCAATGGGAATATCCAATCTATTTTGCAGTGACGGTACCCCAATCAAATAGATTAGGTCTTGAAGAATTCTTAGAGATGGAGGGTTTGGTTTATCGCTTGCGTCCTTACAAAGGCGACAAGCAAAGCGGTCTAAACGAAAGTAGAATGTGGACAAATCTTATGTCAGGATATGGCTCTGAGGTTTGGGGTCGTGATATTGAAGCACGAGAGTGGAGAGAGTTGGAAAATGAGATATGGTTTAAAAACTATAACCCGGGATATTTATATCGCAATTTAGGTCGCGAGGATATTTACTTCTTTCCTTCAACTAATATTCGCCTACTACAAAACCTTAGAAGCGCTTACATGCAGCTTGCAGGCTATCACTANATGAAATATAAAGACAACGAATCAATCAACGAAAAAGAAGCGAACGTTCATAGGCAAAAAGGGTTGCAGGTATTGAATCGGATGCAGGATAACATTCCAGAAAAAACGATACGATATGATTCAAAAGAGCTGCATTATCAACTNGGTAGATTATACGGAGAGCTTGGCAATATGGATGAGCTTCAAAGGGTGATGAATATATTAATTGCTCGTAAAGATTTGAATATTCGTGATAAGGTGGAGTATGGTCAAGTATTCCTTGCTCAGCTTGACTCTTTAGANCGAGGCAAGATTATTTTTGAGGAATTGTATCAAGACTTTAAATCNATTGAATCTGGCGCAAAGCTTACTTCTCAAGCTGAAATGGAACAGTGGCGAAACTACTTTGTACAAATAGTATCGTCCTTAATTTTCGCATATAAAAATCTTGATATGAATGACAAGGCTGAAGCGGTGGTTAACGATTGGTTAAAGAACAACCCAGATGATCCAGTAGCAAAAAAACTGCTTAACGATTTGAAAGAAAAATAAAGGATAGAACCCTAAAATAATTTTGCTTCATGCCCAACACTAAAGTATCTGTAATCATTCCACATTGGAATGGAATCGATGTTCTGTCTGAATGCCTTGATTCTTTAGGTAAGTCAACCTACAAAAATATAGAAATCATCGTTGTTGATAATGCATCAAGTGATGGTAGTCAGGATTGGATTAGATCTAACCACCCAAATATTATCCTTGTTCAAAANAAATCTAATTTAGGATACGCTGAGGGATGCAACGTTGGCGCTAAATCCTCATCTGGTGAATACCTAATTTTTTTAAATAACGATACTGTGCAAAATGAAAATTGGATTGAAAGCCTTGTTGATTTTTTAAACCTAAATAGAAATGTAGCGGCAGTTCAGCCAAAAATTTTAAACTATTTCGACAGGACAAAGTTTGACTATGCAGGGGGTTGTGGGGGCTGGATTGATGTTTTAGGTTTTCCATTTGCTCGNGGCAGATTATTTTTAAANTTAGAAAAAGACGAAGGTCAATATGAAAAAATCAGGCCTATTTTTTGGGCTAGTGGCACCGCTTTGATGATTAGAAAAAAGATGTTCATTGATTTAAATGGATTTGATAAGACTTTTTTTGCNCACCAGGAAGAGATAGACCTTTGTTGGAAAATTCACTTATCCGGAAAAGAAGTTTGGTCTGTNCCCACATCTGTAGTNTNTCATAAGAACGCTGTCACGCTTCCAATGTTTTCAAGAAAGAAGCAGTACTTAAATCATCGCAATTCNCTCTTAATGATGCTCACCAATTACAGCCTTCCAATGACATTGTATTTATTTCCTATTAGACTATCTTTAGAATTTGTCGCTCTATTTTATGCGCTCTTTTGCTTTGACATCAGTCATTTTATTGGAATTATTCAATCATTGCTTTGGATAATTACTCACCCCCANATAATAGTTTCGCGGAGAATTAGAACAAGAAAAATCAGAAAGTTAAAAGATGCAAAAATTATCAAAAATATGTATTGGGGAAGCGTTGTTTTTGATCATTATATCCGTCGTAAAAAAAAATCTGTAGACTTAATTAAAGAATAATTATTTTATTGCTTTAAGATAGATATCTTTGTGAGCTTGGTCCATATCTGCAAGAAGCGTCAACATATTCTTTTGCCCCATTAAACCCAGAGCTTTTACGAGCTCAGATCGGTGNGCATCTAGAAAGTAAAGTGTTCTTCCTGTTGGAAATTGCCGAAAAACAACTTGAAATCCTTCCATCATTAAATTGAACTCTTCAAGCGCTTCATCTGGTTTTCCTTGAAGAAAGTGGTCCATTCCAACGTAGAACGCAAANCGCGCTTCACGCAAGCCTTTATTTTGGGTGACTTCTTTCAAGAGCTGCATTCNTGGACTCCAACCCTTTGGATAGTCTGATGCAATACCTCTAAGGGCGATCTCTCTTGATTGATCATAAGAGAGATTACCACCATAAAAATCGTATGTATCCATGTGACCAGCNAAAATCATGTAAGCGTANAAAGCAAAAAAACTGCCTAGAGGNTCAAACATAACTGGNTCATAATAGATTGAACTACCTGNNTTATAATAAAANTGTAATGATTTNTCAAAATATCTTAAATCCATNCCATCNGAAATAAGAACTTGAGCGTGAAATGTTTCCATTCCTCCTTTTTGAGCAATTCCTTGAAATGCTATTGAAATGTGTAGCGGTATTTTTAAATCTTGAAACTCTTCATTCCATGTATGTTTTGAGAAGAATCGTGAGACCTCACTTTTAATTGAAGACACCTTTTGCTTCTCACTGTTACGTAGTAACCTGTCATCGATTTTTACTTCAATTTTACCAAACTGGCAGAAAATTGATGATGAAAATAAAAAGATTGATAGCATTAAACGCATCCAAGAAAGTAATAGATAAAACCTATACCATGCCAATCCTGAAGTATAATTGTATTAATTTACCCCATGGACAATATTGCACATCTTGTAGATAGGCAGCCTCTGCTAAAAGATTTATTGATAAGAATCGGTAAAATAGCTGCCGAATATAAAAAAGATGTTTATCCGGTAGGAGGTGTTGTTAGAGACCTTATTGAAGACAGGAAAATCAAAGAAGTGGATTTAATGGTTATCGGAGATGGGATTGATTTTGCAAAAATTTTAGCTGATAAATTAGGTGCATCTAAAATTGTTCCCTTTCATCGCTTTTCAACAGCGCACATTCCATTACGCCCAATTCCAATTGAAGTTGCAGCTGCAAGAGAAGAAATATATTCCTCAGAATCAAGGAAGCCCAAAAAGGTAACATTTACAGATCTTAATGGAGATTTAATAAGAAGGGATTTTACNGTAAACGCTATGGCAATGAGNGTGGCNNCGGANGATTTTGGTAAAGTTTTTGATCCNNACAACGGTTTACAAGACCTCCAGAAAAAGAGATTGATTACTCCNCTAGANCCNAATNAGACTTTTTCGGAAGATCCGNTAAGGATGATGCGCGCTGCATATTTTGCNTCTAAGCTTAATCTTACTATAGATGAGAATTGTTTTGANTCGATGGNACAGCAGGCCTCTAGAATTTCAATTGTTTCACAAGAACGAATCACAAGAGAATTTTGTAAGATTTTATCAACAGATAAACCTTCAGTTGGTCTAAATATCCTTCAAAAATCCGGCATTATGAAAATTATTTTTCCCGAAATCGATGTTATGTATGGCATGGATCAATCCAGCGAGTGGCATCATAAAGATATTTATTACCATACTATGCAGGTTGTAGATAATGCAGCCAAGCTATCAAAAAAAATGAAACTGAGATTTGCAGCTCTGGTTCATGATATTGCAAAGCCCAANACAAGGAGGATTGATCCAAAAAAAGGGTATACGTTTCACGGNCATGATGCTATTGGCGAGCGAATGCTTAATAAGGTGGCAAAAAGAATGAAGCTTTCAAATGAGCTTAAAAATTTTTTAAAAAAATTAACACTTCTTCACCTGAGGCCTATCGCTCTTGCAAAAAAGAATATTAGCGATTCTGCAATAAGAAGATTGATGGTAGCTGCTGGAGAAGATGTTAAGGATTTATTGACCTTGTGTCGAGCAGACATAACTACTAAAAATCCAAATAAAATAAAAAAATACCTAGCTAACTTTGAAAGAGTAGAGCTCAAAATGTCTGATGTTATTGAGAGGGANAANNTNAAGGCCTTTCAGTCTCCTGTGCGCGGAAAGGAGATTATGAAAATNTTCAATCTTGCTCCAGGAAAAATCATAGGTAAAATTAAATNAGAGGTTGANGAAGCTATTCTCNATGGGGAAATTGACAATACGTATGAGTCTGCGAAGGAATATTTAATGTCAATCAAGGATAAATACGTTAGTAAAGATAAATAACATGAAAAAATTATTCATCTTTACCCTATTAAACTTTTCATTGTATAGCTCTCAAAATATCACAGGCTATGTTGCTGANAANCTCACCGATGCAAAACTTTCAGGTGTAAACATATCGATTGTAAATACCGATCAAGGAACTTCGTCAANTATCGACGGGGTGTACAATTTAGATTTTGAAAATATAAATGATGACCAACTAATTGAATTCAAGCACATTGGCTATGATAGAATTATCATCCGCGCAGACAGTCTTCAATCTAAACCTAATGTTTTCATGCAGCCTCGCGTTCTTCAGTTCGAAGCAATTGAAACAGCAGGAATAAAAAGAAAACCAGCTATCGCAAAAGACCTTCCGCAGACAGTATCTATTATTCAAGCAGACGCCTTCGCATTAAGGGCTTATGTGGATGCCGGTGATTTGTTAGCAACCGATCAGAGTGTTCAAATTGAAGAATCAATCTCTGGTAGAAAAACGGTGTCAATTAGAGGGGGTAATGCTGATGACGTTTTAGTTTTATATAACGGCTTTAGATTGAACAGACCCTACGATAATGTTTTTGATCTTTCATTGATTGATATGCAAAACATTGAACAGATTGAAATTGTTAAAGGTGGGCACTCTGTGCTTTATGGNTCAGACGCTTTNTCNGGAGTGGTNAACATTGTACCTAAAAATACTAAAGATAAAAATTTNAAGTTTTCTCAACAATTTGGTTCTTACAATTCAGGNTTTTGGAATGCTAATGGGCANCTTAAAGTAAAAAATTCATTTTTATCTGTTAATCAAAAAAGGGGTTCCTATAGAAGAGTCTTTCAAGACTCACAAATTGAATCACCAGGACTAATTTCAAACTTATCACATTTTACTTTTGATATGACTAACAGATTTAAAGGTAGAGTTATCGATGGAAATCTTGAATGGAATTTTACAAAAGACATTCAAGAGTTTGACAATACCAGAGATTTTAACGTGATTAATTCGGTGAATGAATTAGCGGCCCTGCGATTTGATGGAGCTCTAATGATGCTTGGAGAAGTTGAAGTAGCTCTTGCTTCTCACAAATTAGCTGAAAATCAAAACTTAACTAACGAAAGGGGTTTCATTGATCGATCGCTAGACCACTCTTCAAATAAAATAGATTTGAGAAAATATTTAAATCTCAATAAAGTTGAGTGGATGTTTGGTGCGCAAGCAGAGGAATCAAAATTAAATTTTTGGGACGACCAGATGTTAAGCAATGTTCAACAAGTTGGACTCAAAAGAGCTGAAATCATTAGAACGCAGGCTGGTATCGCAACTGTACTGAAGTTGCATTCAAAAGGAGATGATGCAGGGCAATGGCTCACCGATGTTGATGTGAGTTATCGTTATGACTATGTAAGAGATAGAAGCGATAGCCTTATAAATAGGAAGGATATCATTGATTTTTCTGAAATTGCATCTTTAGTAGACTTCGGAAACAACGAATGGTCTAACAATATCTTTAAAATATCTACCATTGCGTCTAAACGCGCACCTGGTTTGACAACGGCCTATTGGGTTACCACAGGTAACAACATCAAGTTCCCATCCTTGCAACAACAAATAAGTCAAATAACTTTTCTTGATCCAAATCAACAGCGACTAATGCCAGAAAGAATGAAATCCTTAGAAATGGGTATAAATATTTTGACCGAGCCAAAAGAAATGGAAAATATCGATCAGATGGAGCTGCAGGCCAGTGTCTTCCGAAATGATTATATAAACAAAATGAGATCTACTTTTCTTTTAGGTATGCCAATTGCTTATTTTGAAAATGTTACTCTTGCAACGATGTCCGGTCTTGAGTTAAAAGCNAAAGCNAAAACTTATGGAGGTAAATTTNCTGGAGAAATNGGNTTGTCGAATTATAANATTTCCGATATGAGTGCTTTNCCATTTAAGTCCGCTTTTAAGCTTACGATCAACACTACATCCAGATGGAGCATATTTACTTTTGGAGCACGTCTTTANCANGAAGGTGAGCANACTGGATTGATTTTAGTTCCTGAAAAAGGNTTNAATGAAATTGAGTTGCCNGCTTTTTCAAACTANGATTTACANATTACAGTNGATNTNAATCTCGGATTTGGTGAAGGNCAGATCTCNTACACNGGAAGAAANTTGAAAAAAAANAATATATCNCTTGATGGTCTTTTGCTAAGGGACACTCGTAAGTATTTAACACTAAGTTTTGAGCTATGATTAANAAAACGACTTTTATTATCCTNNTTCCTTTNCTTTTCANNTATTGNGAAGAGAACCCTTTNNCTTCNAAAAGCGATATACCTCATCGAACA
The DNA here is from genome assembly GCA_002724475.1 of Fidelibacterota bacterium. GTDB lineage: Bacteria > Fidelibacterota > Marinisomatia > Marinisomatales > TCS55 > TMED108. Next base: position 19,054 of record PBOO01000008.1, read on the forward strand.
ATTAAAGGCTTTGTTCNGCTTGANGGNGTNGANCTNTACCCAAATGGAAATCATANCAATGTTTTTATTTGGATGAAAGAGCTTGCCATNAGTGGTTTTTCAGGGGCNGACGGATCTTTTGANCTTNANCTNCCAGCNGCCAGTACNCCNACNGGNGGAGGAATAGCAGATGGTGATTATTTCNTTTATTTTTATATGNGTAATTATCAANTTTCCAAAGTNAAGGTTACTTTTGCTGGNGGTGAAATTCTTAATGATGATAGGGTNATAAAAATTAATGGTGAATTAAGAAANNTTATAAATATGACNAGAATGGTCCAAATTCANACAACANTTTTACCAAANANNNTGCCNNCNTCNTTNNCNGANGATATAAAAGTAACAATAAAAGCAACTCCTGACAGAAATGATNTTTTTTTCTATTTGAAAGGAATTGAGGCAGCAAGACANCCAACAAGATANTCTGGTCTTTTGATNAANAATGTATCCTCTGGAGAGCTAATTTNNTCTTTTAACCCTGATACTGCCGGTACAATAAAACGATTCATTGAAAAGCCTTATCGNGAATTTTTAATNAATTTTAAGGTTGTNGATGACAGTTTGCGNCCAATGCTTANTCCTGGATCTTACGAGGCAATACCNTATATTATTNTTGAAAGCAATGATATNCCNCCTGATCANTTGACTCAAGCGCTTGGNGAGGGTTACAATGAATTTTCTNAAAATTACTTTANCTANCCTCTTTACCGCACNGGAGGAAAATTCACTATCACTGAATAAGTTTTTAATGGTGGAGGAACATCCTTAAATTCNNATNGTTATTATTAGTGCAATCTCATNGCGCAACATTACAATAGGATAAATAATGATTTCGACACTTATCAATACGCTCACTGCNCCCAGTGAGACCTTTAAAACTATTTCAGAAAACTATGACTTNAAGCAAGCAGTGATCCCAATATCATTGNTAATGCTGTTTGCNGTGTTATCATCTGCTATTCTTTCAGAACAAATTGCAGATCTTCAGTGGGAACAAATTGAACAAAGTATAAATAATAATCCAAATATCTCTGAAGAGCAGAAACAGCAAATTCTTGGTTCGCAATATGATAGAATATATTCTAACACCGGCCCTGGTTCTATTTTCATTTATATAAGCTCTGCTATTTCATGGCCGATGCGACTGCTTTTTTGGTCTTTATTCTCAATGATAATTGGCAACCTTGCGCTTGGATCAAAAATACAATTTGGAAAAATTTTCATTGTGAACTCATTTGCTTATTTACCTTCTGTCGTAGAGTACATTATTAAAACCCCAATTCAATACGTTAGCGATAATATGATGATCTTTACAGGACTAGGAGCACTAGGTGTTGGTGAGCAGGGAAGTTTTATCAATAACTTCTTAAGCGGGATAGATATTTTTGCTCTTTGGAGGGTGTATTTGACAGCTGTTGCATTCACTTTCTTATACCAGAAAAATATAACTGAAACTTTTAAGGCTACGGGATTCCTTTGGATAGCTAGTCTTTTAATTTTTTCTGCCATTGGCGCATTCTTTGCAGGGCTAGGCGGGTAAGGCNTTTAAATGAAACCTTTCTTAATCTTTTCTTTTTCAATTGTATTTTCTCAAAGCTATTCCTTGGAGGATGCGGTTAAAGTTGCTCTTGAAAATAAGGAGGTTTTAAAGGCATCTGCATTGGATTTACAATCATCAAAGCAGGACATCAAGAGCTCTTACAGTGGAATACTACCATCGATAAGAGCTTCAGCAAGCGGTTCTGAATCGCGATTCCCGCAACAATCCTTTGGATTTAATCAATCATCTGGTGAGCTTCTTACAGATGTTAGCAGTATTAATTCTGGATCATCCAATATCTCAATCTCTCAAAATATTTATGATGGAGGTGTATGGTGGAATAGTATTCGCCTTGCAAAAAATAATTATCGCGTAAGTGAGCAGTTTGATCGTCAAATAAAAACGAATATTATTCGTAACGTTCATTTTGCCTATTTCAATTATCTGAAAGCCATGCAGCTNCTTGATGTTGCAAGATCTAATTTGATGAGNTCTCAACAACAGCTAACNTTCGTCCAGCAGCAATACGATCTGGGNTCTGCGANGAAAACNGATCTGCTTAAAAGCAGAAGTTCGCTTTGGGCAAGCAAGAATTGACGTTATCACTAATGATGCCTCCGTTAAAAGTNCATATCGCAACCTAAAGAATGCGATGGGTATAATGAAATCAGATGAGGATTTTACTATTGAAGAGGTTCAGGAACCTTTAGANATNGTCCCTGAATTTGAAACCGGCTTTCAGCTTTTACAAAAACATAATCCAAGCNTCAAGGCTAAGCAATATCAAATCGTTNCTGCAGAGCTAGGTGANAAGATCGCAAAGGGTTCANGAATGCCCACTCTCAGTCTNTCTGCAAACACCTCAGGATCTTCAGATAATATAGGAGATGCAATTTCAAATAATTTTGGAGACAAGCAAAGAACAAACGCGACTGTATCTATTTCAATACCGCTNTATACTGGAAATAGCATTTCAACAAGAATTCAAAAAGCAAAGATAGCCGTTGATAGNCAGGAGTCTGAATACCTTACTCAGCTAGAAGACATGTCAGTACAGCTTAAGGATTTTATAGATCAATTAAACAATTTTACAGAGGTAATACCTATTAATGAGACTGTGCTCGAATCTGCGGAAGAGGATTTAAAACTATCACAAGTTAGATATACTCAAGGATCGACCACAATTCTTGAGGTTTTGAATGCCCAAGTTTCTGTAGTACAAGCAAGATCGTCCCTTGTAAGATCAAAATATGATGCCTTCATTCAACAGGCAAACCTAAAAGCTTTACTTGGGACCTTGGATCTAGATTAAAAATATTTAAGGAGTCAATTGTGCCTGATAAGAAAAAACCAAACAAAAGAAAATGGATAATTATATCAACGGCAGTTTTGTTTATTGTTGTAATGGTTCTACTCAGCTTAGGTCGAGATAACAAAAAAGCTATCGATGTTGAGACTGAGAAAGTTTCATACAAAACTGTTATTCAAAAAGTAAATGCTAGTGGCACGATTCAACCAGAAAAAGAAGTTAATATTAGCTCTTCAACCTCATCGGCTTGGATAGATTCAATAACCGTTGAAGAAGGAGATTATGTACGAAAGGGTCAGCATCTTATTTCATTAGACAGAAAACAGTTGTTGTCTAATTATAATGCCGCTTCGTCTTCAGTTCGATCTGCAAAAGCGCGGATCAAACAGGAGCTTGCCAGTAAGAAAAGAATCGAGTCAATGTATGAACAAAGCTTGGCATCTGAGCAGGAACTTGAGGCTGTACAGGCATCCTTTGAAATAGCGAATAGTCAGCTCGAACAAGCAAGGGCAAATCTTGAATCACGTAAAGATGAATTGGATAGAGCAAGAATATCTTCACCGCAAAATGGAATAGTAACCAAGATCAATAAGGAAGTGGGAGAAATGGCGCTTGGCGGAATGTTTCAGGCAGAAGTATTAATGATCATTGCTGATCTTTCAAAGATGGAAGTGATCATTGATGTTAATGAGAACGACGTTGTTTCTATTTCTAAGGGAGATACAGCTGAAATCGAAATCGATGCATTTCTTGATACTCTTTTCTATGGCGTAGTTAATGAAGTAGCCCTTGTTCCGCAGGTAACAGGCATGGGTTCTCAGCAGCAGGTAACTAATTTCCAAGTAAAGGTTAGAATGATAGACGTGCCCGATGGAATACGCCCAGGTATGAGTGCAACAGTAGATATTATTACTGACAAAAAAGAGAACGTATTGGCTATTCCCATACAAAGTCTAACGGCAAGAAGAAAAGGAGCGGAAAAATTTGAATTTGGTGAAAAGTCTGAAGATAGGTACACCGCTGAAAATAAGAAAAAAGAAATGGAAGAATTGGTTTTTGTTATTTCGGATTCAGAAGGCACAGTCAATCGTATGGGAGATAAAGATTCTGATAGCTCTAAAAAAGAATTTAAAAAGGCAAAAAAAGGCACCAACTACGTCCATGTTAGACCTGTAAAGGTTGGGATTTCGAGCGAAACAGATTATCATGTGTTAAGCGGTCTTTCATCGCAAGATGAAATAGTTGTGGGTAGCTATAAGGCCATAAGCAAAGAACTTAAGCACAACATGCTTGTCAAAGTTCAAAAAGAAAAAGATAATAAGAAAAAGTAAGTGTCAAATTTAATTTCTCTTAATTCTATTAAGCGCCACTATGATGTCGGNGGTGAATTGGTNAGAGCATTGGATGGTGTNGATGTAAGCATCNATTCCAATGAATACATATCNATAATGGGACCTTCCGGNTCTGGAAAATCTACCTTGATGAANATAATTGGGTGCCTAGATACCCCNACGCACGGCACTTATCAATTTGAAGGCGAGCTCGTACATGAAATGGATGATGACCAGCTTGCCTCAATTCGAAATAGAAAGATCGGATTTGTTTTTCAAACNTTTAACCTTCTTCCAAAGTCTACTGCGCTTAGAAATGTTGAAGTACCTTTGATTTATTCAAATATACCTAAAATTGAACGGTTAGAAATGGCACGAAACTCTTTGATCTCTGTTGGACTTGAAGACAGACTTGATCATAAGCCAAATGAGCTGTCAGGCGGCCAAAGACAGCGCGTTGCTATTGCGAGAGCTCTAGTAAATAACCCATCAATCATACTTGCAGATGAACCCACAGGTAATCTTGATTCNAAAAGCGGGATAGAGATTATGAAAATTCTTTACGATTTACATCAAANAGGAAACACGATAATCCTTGTCACACATGAAAANGAGATTGCAATGCACGCCANTCGCATCATAACCATTTTTGATGGAAAGATAAAAGAAGATAGACTAAATGAAAGTATGACCGTAGCTGTATAATGTTTTCGTTATTNACTGAAAGCTTGCGAATAGCTATATCTTCAATCTTTTCAAATAAGATACGATCCTTTCTCACTGGATTAAGCATTGTGATAGGAATCTTAACCGTTACCCTAATGGGCACATTGATTTCTGGGCTGGATAGGGGTTTTGANAAAAGTATGGATTTCCTAGGNAAAGATGTCCTTTCAATCAGTAGATGGGAATGGTTTGGCGGTCAAGAGTGGTGGGAGGTCCGCAACAGACCTAGGATCAAACTTGAGTATGTTGATAAGATCAAGTCAAAATCAAAATATGCAGAAGCTGTAGCTCCTGTAATGCAACGAGGCGCAAGTTTATCAAGGGGTGACTTAGGAGCTAGGTCTCAAATTTTTGGCACAACCACTGATTATTTGAACACAACCAATTATGGGGTTGCAAAGGGTAGGTTTTTTACNAATTCGGAAGACAGATCAGGGTCTCGCGTTGCTCTTTTAGGGCATGATGTAGCTGAAAATCTTTTTCCAAACGAAGACCCCATAGGGAAAAAATTTAAGATTGATGGTATACGCTTTCGAGTTTTAGGAGTGATGGAAAAACAGGGTAAATTTTTAGGACTATTTAGCTTTGATACCCAAGTAATTATCCCCTCGGGAGCTACTCAGCGTTTATTTTCTCGAAGAGGTTTCATTCGTATAAGCGTTAAGGTGCCAGCTGACAAAATTGAAGAATCTAAAGACGAAATTTATGGTATCATGAGACAAATTCGAGGCTTAAAACCTTCAGAAAAAGATGATTTTGCCGTTAATCAAACAATGGCGTTTGAAAATATTTACAACGGAATCAAGTTTGCTATTGGCGGTGTTGGAGTTTTTATCACCATATTATCACTCGTTGTTGGTGGTATTGGAATTATGAACATCATGTTTGTGTCTGTGAAAGAAAGGACAAAAGAAATCGGTGTTCGAAAAGCTATTGGCGCAACAAAAAATATGATATTGACACAATTTTTGATGGAAGCGGTGATGATCTGTGTAATAGGTGGCCTTATAGGATTGACGTTAGCTACGTTTTTAAGCCTGGTCATTAATCAGTTCTTTCCTTCAGCGATGCCAGTTTGGCTTGCGATGACATCAATATCCTTAAGTATCCTTGTGGGAGTAATTGCGGGTGTAATTCCATCTTATCGTGCTGCTAAGCTTGACCCTATAGATGCTCTGAGGTATGAATAAATGGCGTTAAGCAATAGACAATTGAAAAATATTGTGCGAGAGAGTGTTCAAATGAGCCTAGATGCAATTAAGCAGAATAAGCTAAGGTCTATACTCACTCTATTAGGTATATCTGTAGGCATTTTTTCTGTTATAAGCGTTATGACAGCAATTAAAACACTTGAAAATTCAATAGAATCAGGGTTGAATGTCTTTGGGACAAATACCTTCATGGTAACAAAAAGTCCTGCTATTCAATTTGGAAGAAATGAGAAGTATCGCAACAGAAAAAATATTGACCTTGATCAATATTTTGCGCTTAAAGAAAGAGCAAAATTACCAATATTGGTAAGCGGAGGTGATGAGACAGAGCAAGTGCGAGTGGTAACATATAAGGACAAAAAAACAAAACAAGCACCTAGGGTTTCTGGTGGGGATCCTGGAACTTTAAGAACCGTAAATACCTACATTGCTGATGGGCGAAATTTGACAGATGAAGATGTCCATCTATCCAGAAGTGTGTGTATCATTGGAGCTGATGTTGTTGATGCCCTTTTTCCTTTTGAAGACCCTCTTGGAAAGGTCATTCAACTTCAGGGAATTAATTTTACTGTCATTGGAATCACAGAGCGGCAGGGCCAGTCCTTTGGGCAGAGCCAAGATAATTATATCTTTATGCCAATCACAACTTTCCTTCAGCGCTTCAGGGGAAACTCCTACTCTTTGGGCATTATGGTAGAATCAGAATCTGCAGATGTCTATAGCGAAACGCTTGATGAAGTAATAGGTATCTTAAGAACCTTGAGGAAAGTCTCCCCTGGGGATGAAAACGATTTTGAAATCACAACAAATGATGAGCTAATGGAAACTTTTGGCTCGTTTACAGGATCCATTAAGATATTCGCGTTTTCTGTAAGCGTCATTGCTTTAATTGTTGCTGGAATCGGAATAATGAATATTATGCTGGTTTCCGTAACAGAAAGAATCAAAGAGATTGGTGTAAGAAAAGCTATAGGTGCAACCAAAAGGCATATATTAATTCAATTCTTGACCGAATCGGTTTTTCTTTGCCAGGTAGGTGGAGTCATTGGTGTCATCTTTGGAATTGCAGCTGGAAGCTTGATATCTGTAGTTGCAAAGGTCCCCGCTGTCATACCTATTGACTGGGCAATTTATGGCGTAATAAGCTGTTCGTTAATCGGTATTGGTTTTGGGAGTTATCCTGCTTGGAGAGCAGCAAATCTTGATCCAGTTGAATCAATGCGATTTGAATAAACTTTAATCTTAAACATTGTTGTAGCTGCTCTTCAATTCTCATAAATTAACATCATTGTAATGACTAAAATAAATCATCCTATTACCAATTTATTTTTCCTCCCAATTACTGTCTTCGAGAACGATTAAAAACCACTTTATGAAAACTGTCGCAATCATTCCCGCTCGTTTACATTCAACGCGTTTTCCAAAAAAAATTCTATACTTAATTGATGAAAAACCTATGGTTGTGCATGTATATGAAAACGCAAAAAAATCTGAAATTATCGATGATGTTTTTGTTGCCGTTGATGATGATGAAACGATAAAAGAATTAAAAAAATGGAAAGTAAAAACAATAATGACAGGCGTTGATCATGTTTCAGGAACTGACAGGATCTATGAGGCATCAAAAACAATTAACGCTGACATTATTGTCAATGTACAGGCAGACGAACCATTTATAGATCATAACCTTATTGATTTAATTGTTAAAGAGTTTGATGATGAATCTATTGAAATTGTAACAGCTGCAGGAAAAAGTCTTAATGCTAAGCAATTAAATGATTATAATACAGTAAAGGTTATGCTAGATAGCGATAGATTTGCGACTACCTTTAGAAGAGATCCGATTGAAATAGAAGCGGGAGGTTATTACCATCATTCTGGTATTTATGCGTATCGAAAAGATATTCTTGAAAAGTTTACCTCCTTGGGGCAATCAATCAATGAAAAAGAATTTAAATTAGAACAGTTTAGAGCGTTAGATAATGGAATTTCAATCAAAGTGGTTTTGGTTGATAGGGTAGCAAAAGGCATTGACACTTTAGAAGATTTAAAATCTAAAGATTAAATGATGGCAAGAAAAAAACCAGTCAAATATATTTTCGTACTTGGAGGGGTAATCTCTGGATTGGGGAAAGGTATCGCCGCAGCTTCAATAGGCTACCTTTTGAAAAGCGCTGGTTTAAAAGTAACCATTTTGAAACTTGATCCTTATTTAAATGTTGACCCGGGAACTATGAACCCTTACCAACATGGCGAAGTTTTTGTGCTTGACGATGGGTCAGAAACTGACCTTGACCTTGGACACTATGAGAGATTTATTGATGTGGATATGCAAAAGATTAACAATGCTACCACAGGTCAAGTTTATAGCACAGTGCTTGAAAGAGAGAGAAGGGGGGATTATCTAGGGGCCACTATTCAAGTGATACCGCACATCACTGATGAGATCATTGCTCGCATTAAAGCTATAAATACTCCCAAAAAATTTGATGTTGTTATTTGTGAGGTTGGTGGTACGGTTGGTGATATTGAAAGTCTTCCATTCATGGAGGCAATTAGACAGCTTTCGCTTGAAGTTGGTTATCACAACCATACTATAATGCATGTTACTTTGGTACCTTATATCCAAGCAAGTGAAGAGCTTAAGACAAAACCAACGCAGCATTCAGTAATGAAATTAAGAGAGATTGGTTTAACTCCTGACATGATATTATGTCGCACAGAATTCAAGCTTACAAAAGATGTGAGAAATAAAATTGGACTCTTTGGAAATGTGAACCCTGATCACGTCATTGAAGGTACAGAAGTTAAAAGTATTTACGAGGTTCCTCTAACATTGTACAATCAAAAAGTTTCAGAAATCATAATGGATAGATTGCAACTCCCTGGAAAAGCAGACATATCCTACCTAAAGAGTTTTATAAAAAAATTCAAAGAACCGCGGCATCAAGTCAATATTGCAATGTGTGGAAAATATACAGAACTACCCGATGCGTATAAAAGCGTACTTGAGGCCTTTGTGCATTCTGGCGTTGAGAATGACGCTCAGGTTAATGTTCATTGGATTGCAACGGAAGAAATCAAAAATGATCTCGATGCAGAAGAAGCATTTAAAGATATGAATGGAATTTTGTTGCTTCCTGGTTTTGGATCCAGGGGTTCTGAAGGAAAGATAATCTCATGTAAATATGCCCGTGAAAATAGAANCCCTTTTTTAGGTATATGNCTTGGATTGCAATGCGCTGTAATTGAATTTGCTAGAAATGTTTGCGGGCTTAAAGATGCAAACAGTACAGAGTTTAACAAAAAGACACNTTATCCAGTNATAGATTTAATGGAATCTCAAAAGGCTATTAAGGCTAAAGGTGGAACGATGAGACTGGGTGCTTACAAAGCAANAATCAAAAAAGGNACNAAGGCATTTTCTGCATATAGAAAGACCAATATCTCTGAGCGNCATCGACATCGCTGGGAGGTAAACAACAGGTATAGAGATCGTCTAACAAAAAATGGATTNATCATCTCTGGAGAAAATCCGGAACTGAACCTAGTTGAGATTGTTGAACTCAAAGACCATCCATGGTACGTGGCAGGGCAGTTTCACCCTGAATTAAAAAGCAGAGTAAGTAAGGCGCACCCACTTTTTAGAGATTTTATAAAAGCATCCGTTAAACAAATGAAAAAAGTAAAGCTATGAAAAAAGTCACGATTGGAAACGTCACATACAACGATGGGCTTTTCCCTTTAATTGCTGGTCCATGCGTTATTGAATCAAGAGATCATAGTTTGCATNTGGCAGAAGAGATTCAAAAGATTACGAGTTCTTTAGGTNTGCCATTTATCTTNAAGAGTTCTTTTGATAAAGCAAACCGATCAGCTATNGATTCATTTAGAGGGCCTGAGAGTTTTGAGAANGGATTATCTGTTCTCCATGACGTAAAGAAAGAAATTGGGATTCCTGTACTTACAGATGTTCATCTGCCNGANCAGTGCGATACGGTAGCAGAGGTCGTAGATGTTCTTCAAATTCCAGCTTTTCTGTGTAGACAAACAGATCTGCTGTTAGCAGCTGGAAAAACTGGAAAAGCAATCAACATTAAAAAGGGTCAATTTTTAGCACCAGGAAAAATGAAACACGCAGCTGAAAAAATTTCTTCGACTGGAAATGATAACATTCTACTTACAGAAAGAGGCACTTCTTTTGGGTACAGCTTAGTCTCGGACATGACTTCAATACCTACAATGAAGTCAACGGGGTATCCTGTGGTCTTTGACGCAACACATTCTGCTCAAATTCCAGGCGATCAGCAAGTTACTGGTGGGCAAAGAGATATGATTCCTACGCTAGCTAAATCAGCAGTTGCCGCTGGTTGTGATGGAATCTTTATGGAGGTACATAATGACCCGCCAAATGCAAAATCAGACGCATCTACTCAATGGCCACTTAAGGACCTAAAAGGAATTTTGCAATTACTTATTAGTATTCATGAGGCTGTTAATTGATGGAATATGATATAAAAAAAATAAAAATGATCATTTCAGATGTTGATGGAGTTTGGACAGATGGCTCAATTTATGTTGGTATTGAAAATTCAGAGCTTAAAAAATTTAATGTTAACGATGGCGCTGGGGTAGCATTGCTGAGACAGTCTGGTATTAAGCTTGCTTTAATATCTGGTAGAAAGTCTAACGCTACAGCTCTTAGGGCGTCTGAGCTTAGAATTGATGATGTGTATAATGGAACTTTAAATAAAATTCCACCCTATGAAGAATTAAAGCTTAAATATGATTTAACTGATAGCGAAATTGCTTATGTTGGAGATGATCTAATAGACATTCCTGTTATGCAGAAAGTTGGCGTTCCAATCGCAACTCAGAACGCATCAGTTCCTTGCAAAAATGCTGCTGTTCATGTCACAAAAGCCTCAGGAGGGGAAGGTGCATTTCGAGAAGCTGTAGAATGGATACTTGCGAAACAAGGGCGACTAGAACAAGTCATTGAAGATCTAAGAAATAAAGTTCTGAGTCCTTAGTGTATAGATATATCTTCTTTGCTTTTTTAATTTTAGGATGCAGCAGTACTGAAGAAAAAAAAATAGGTGAAACTAGAGAAGGTCTTCCTGATGCTGAAAGCTGGAATGCTACAATCACACTTACCAACAAAGGCGCAAAAAGAGCTGTAATTAAATCTGGCCATCTTGAAAAGTATCAACAAAGACAGTATATTTTATTGGATCAAAATGTCGATGCAGATTTTTATAATAATCAGGAAATTTATACTAGCAACCTTAAATCTGATATTGCTGAAATAGATGAAGCTAAAGATTTTTTGATTGCAATGGGTAATGTGATCGTGGTTTCGGATAGTGGAGTAACTCTTTTTACCGATACTTTATCGTGGAATAATGTTGATGAAAAAATCTTTACTGATGATAGCGTCATTTTTATTACTGAACAAAGCGACACATTGTACGGAGTTGGTTTTAAGTCTGATTTGGAATTAAATAACTGGGAGATTTTAAAACCTACTGGTGTTTTTGGTGAAGAATAATATGAAAAACAATCACAAAAAATTAAGTGCAAAAAAATTGTGCAAAAAATACGGTGATTTTTGGGCTGTTAGAGAAGCAGATCTCGAAGTCAATAAGGGTGAAATCGTTGGCCTTTTGGGTCCTAATGGAGCTGGAAAAACAACAACATTTTATATGATTACTGGAATGATCAAGCCCACTCAAGGAAGTATTTTTTTAGATGAATCAGATATAACTAAAAAGGCCATGTACCAAAGAAGTAGATACGGCATTGGTTACCTACCCCAGGATGAATCAATTTTTAGAAAACTATCCGTTGAAGATAATTTGAGACTTGTGCTTGAAATGAGTCAATTATCAAAAGCTGAGCAACAGCATAAAATAGACGAATTGCTATCTGATCTTTCTATCAATCATATAAGAAGCAGTTTTGGTGGAAACCTTTCCGGAGGAGAAAGAAGAAGAGTTGAAATTGCTCGAACGCTCGCTCTTGATCCTGATTTTATTTTGCTTGATGAGCCCTTCGCAGGCGTTGACCCAATCGCGGTAGAGGACATTCAATCGATAGTAAGTTCATTAAAAGAGAAGAACATCGGAGTTTTAATTACAGATCATAATGTTAGAGAAACTCTCTCAATCACCGATAGGTCTTACCTTCTCTTTGATGGAAAAATTTTAAAATCTGGAACCTCAGAGTTTCTTGCAAACGATGAAGAGGCTAGAAGGCTTTATCTTGGAGAAAGTTTTTCTTTATAAATGTCACAGCTCAAACAGAAACAAACTCAAAGCCAATCTCTCTCCCCCCAGCAAATCCTACAAACTTTAGTTCTGCAGCTAAACTCAAATACACTTGAACAAAAAGTTTTAGATGAGCTAGAGAGTAATCCACTTCTTGAGTCAGTCGATTCTAATGAAGATGATCAGAATGAAGATTTGATTAGCGAAGTTGACTATGAAGATGATCCCGATGAATTTGAACCTGCCAATATTTACAGCAATCAAAAAATCAATGAGGATATCCCTATTGAGGAGCAGTTAGATTTTCTTCAAAACCTCTCTAATCAATTAAGCGAATTTAATCTTAGTGAAAAGGAAAGAGATATCGCTGAGGAAATTGTATGGAATCTTGACGAAAATGGATACTTATCACTCGATATCATTCTTATAGCAGATCGTTTTAACGTAACTGAGAATGATGCGGAAAAAGTTTTATTTAAAGTCCAAAAATTAAATCCACCTGGAATTGGTGCACGCAATCTGCAAGAATGCCTCTTGCTTCAACTGAACAAAAAAAATCAAGAAAATCATCGTAAGGTCATTGAGCTTCATTTTGATAAATTTGTAAATCACAATTATAAGCCAATTGTCAATGCCCTTGGGCTGAAAAATAAAGAATTAGAAAATATAATAGCCGATATTAAAAAATTGAATCCCTACCCTGGGGAAGGAAAGATCAAGAATAGTAATGACGCAATAATTCCTGATTTGATTATTTCTTTTGAAAAGAATGAATGGAAGATTACTATAAACGATTCATGGATAACAGATTTATCAATTAACAGAGACTACTTAGATATGATGGGCAAAAATACCACTTCAAAGGACACTAAATTATTTTTAAATCAAAAATTTGACTCTGCTAATTGGTTAATCAAGGCTATTGAGCAAAGACATAAGACACTAACTTCAGTAATGAATGAAATAATTAAATATCAGCCTAATTTTTTTAATGGGGATATTTCTTCATTAAAACCGATGAAATTAAAAGATATAGCTGATAAATTAAACATGGACATATCAACTATTAGCAGATCAACTAGAAACAAATATGTTGATACGCCATTTGGATTATTTGAACTGAAATCCTTTTTTACTAAAAGCTTTGGTTCGGATGGTGGAGAAGATGTTAGCACAAAAGTAATTAAAGATTTATTGAAACAATTGATTAAAACAGAGGTTAAACAAAAACCCCTAACCGATGCAAATCTTGCAGATGAATTAAAATTAAAAGGCTACCCAATAGCCAGAAGAACTGTGACGAAGTATCGTGAGGAGTTAAAATTTCCTTCGGCGCGTCAGCGGCGTCAAATAACAAATTAGAAAGGTATGTTATGGCATATAAAAGAATAATTATAGGAGACCAGGAAATAAAAATTCCTAAGTTAAGCCTTGGAGTCTTTCCATTGATTGGAATTTTTCTTGTATTGTGGCTTTTGACAGGAATTTATGTTGTAGGACCTGATGAGGTTGGCGTTGTGCAAACTTTGGGAAAATATTCCCGCGCCGCTCAATCTGGACTAAATTACCATTTTCCTTACCCGATAGAAAAAGTAAGCACGCCAAAAGTTACAGAAGTTAAAAGAATTGAGATCGGCTTTAGAACAGTAGGCAAAAATCAGTATCAAACTATTGCTCGAGAAAGCCTTATGCTGACTGGAGATGAAAACATTGTTGATGCCGAAATGATCGTTCAATATAGGATTAAGGATCCTGTTGCGTACACATTTAATTTCATTGAGCCAGAGCTAACAGTTCGACAGGCTGGAGAAGCTTCGCTAAGAACAGTGATTGGTAAAAACAATATTGATGAAGCGCTGACCTCGGGAAAGTTTATGATTCAAGAAGAAGCCAAAGAGCTTATTCAAGCCATTCTTGATAAATATAAGACAGGTATTCTTGTGGTTGCGGTTCAGCTTCAAGACGTTAGCCCCCCTGAACAGGTCATTGCTGCATTTAAAGACGTTGCATCAGCAAAAGAAGATAAGAACAGGATGATAAATCAAGCCGAGGGTTATCGTAATGACGTAATTCCTAAGGCTCGAGGAGAGGCACAAGCTCAAATACGTGAAGCTGAAGGGTATAAAGAAGCTAGAATTGCTAGGGCAGAAGGAGATGTTTCTAAATTCAACGCTGTCTTGAAAGAATATCGAAAGTCAAAAGAAGTGACTGAAACTCGAATGTTTTTGGAAACTGCTGAAGAAATTCTTTCAAACCGCGAAAAAATCATTGTGCCTGATGGTAAGGAAGGAAGCAACTTAATTAACCTTCTTAACCTAAAAGCCAAGGAAGGAAACTAAAGATGAAAAAAGCATTGTCATTGTTACTACCAGTTATAGCATTGGTAGGATTTAGTTCAATATTTATTGTTGATGAAACCGAACAAGTCGTCATTCTTCAATTGGGAAAACCTGTAAAAACAGTAACTAAACCAGGATTAAATTTTAAACTTCCGTTCCCCATTCAGGAGAAAATCACTTTTGATGATAGGTTGCTCGAATACGATTCTCCACCTGAAGAGATTTTAAGCAAAGACAAAAAATCTCTAATTGTTGATAATTATGTTCGTTGGAAAATTGTTGACCCCCTTCAGTTTTTAAAAACTGTACAAGCAATCCCAACAGCAAAAAGTAGAATGGATGATATTGTATACTCTGAGCTCAGAAGAGAGCTTGGTACTCATGATATGGTTGAAATAATTACAGAAAATCGTGAGCAGATTATGGATGTTATTACTAAAGAAAGTAACTCTGCTACACTTGACTACGGTATCTCCGTTGTAGATGTTAGAATCAGAAGAGTTGATCTCCCAGCAGAGAATGAAGCATCTATCTATGCTCGTATGGAAGCCGAGAGAAAGAGACAGGCAAATAAGTTTAGATCGGAAGGTGAAGAAGAAGCGCAAAAAATAAGAGCAGCTACAGATAGAGATAAAACTATTATTTTAGCTGACGCCTACAAAGAAGCTGAAAGAATACGAGGTGAAGGTGACGCGAAAGCCGTCCAGGTTTATGCTAGATCCTACTCATCTGATCCTAAGTTTTATGAATTTGTAAGAACGCTTGATACATATAAAAAGGTTGTAGATGACAAAACTACCCTTGTTTTACCTTCTGACTCCAAACTTTTTAAACTGCTCTTAGATGGTAAATAAATAGAATGAAAAGAGACTTCATTCATATTACTGATTATAAATTAAGCGAAATTCATGATTTTTTAGATACATCAGTGGAAATAAAAAACAGACTTCATCGCGGTGAAGTCTTCAAGCCTTTTGAAGGGAAGTCTCTTGCAATGATTTTTGCAAAGCCATCAGCTCGAACTAGAGTGTCTTTTGAGACTGGTTTCTTTCGCTTAGGAGGTCATGCTTTATACTTAGGTCCGAACGATATCGGTATTGGAAAAAGGGAAGCTGTTAAGGATATAGCTAGAGTTTTAAGCAGATACAATGATATGATTATGGCGAGACTTTTTGATCACCAACACATGATTGAGCTTGCTGAAACTTCTTCTATTCCTGTAATTAATGGTCTTACAGATTATAATCACCCATGCCAAATAATGGCTGATATTCTTACAATTTATGAACATCGTGGTAATTTGGATAACTGCAAGGTCGTTTACGTGGGTGATGGCAACAATATAGTCAATTCTTGGTTAAAGCTAGCTTCAACCATCCCGCTTGATTTCACTTGTCTATGTCCAAATGGTTTTGAACCCGACAAAGCAACATTAAAACTTGCACAGGAATCAAATCTTTCATCGATTAAAGTTACAGATAATGTTTCTGATGGAGTTTTAGGTGCTGATGTAATCTATACAGACGTATGGGCATCAATGGGTCAGAAAGAGGAAGCTGAGGCAAGAGAAAAAATATTTTCAAATTTTCAAGTTAATTCTAAAATGATGAATATGACTAACAAAGAAACCCTCTTTATGCATTGCCTTCCAGCTGAAAGAGGTCGCGAAGTTACCGATGCGGTTATAGAATCCTCAAATTCGATTGTTTTTGATCAAGCAGAAAACAGAATGCATGCACAAAATGCGATCATGGTTAAACTTATGAAAGAATCAAACTCGTAATGCCAAATAAAAGCTTGGGCAATGTTGCTAAAAATGTTCTTATTGGTGAAGCTGAACAGCTCGCTATCGCTGCAGATAGAATCTCAGAAAAGATGGAAGCCGTCTGTAAAATCATATCTGACCACCCTGGAAAATTAGTTATAAGTGGGATGGGTAAATCAGGACTCATTGCACAAAAAATTGCCTCAACGCTATGTAGTATTGGCAATAAAGCTGTCTTTCTTCACCCCGCTGAAGCCGTTCATGGTGATTTAGGAATTTATGCTCCGGGTGACCCCACTATTCTCATATCAAAAAGTGGAGCAACTGATGAGATCGTTAGACTTATTCCTATTTTGAAAGAATTTAATTCCCCTTTGATTGGAATACTTGGAAATATGAATTCTGTACTTTGCAATGAAATGGACATTGTTTTAGATGCCTCAGTATCAAAAGAAGTTGATCCCCTAGGAATTGTTCCTACCGCCTCCACCACATTAACTCTTGCAATTGGTGATGCTCTTGCAGCGGTTTTGATGAGCAATAAAGATTTCAAAAGAGAAGATTTTGCAAAACTTCATCCAGCTGGAGATTTAGGAAGACGCCTCAAGCTTAAAGTGAGTGATATTATGCAGCCCATTGAAAAGGTTGCAGTTGTAAGTATTGATAGTGATCTGAGAAATATTGTTATTAAAATGACTGAATGTCCGCAAGGCGCAGCCTTAGTTTTAAATGCCAAGAATGAGTTAAGCGGAATTGTTACTGAAGGCGATCTTCGTAGATTACTGGCTCAAAATATTGATATTGATAGTTGCACAGCGAAAGATATAATGTCGAAAAATCCTATATCG
>PBOO01000009.1 GCA_002724475.1 Fidelibacterota bacterium
CAGAAAGCACAGGGGGAACTATTTTTACAAACCATTCTGGGTTAATAAAATGATTTAATCCGACCGATACATAGAAAAAGGACATTATGTATCGCGATATAGTTTTTATTGTTTTTGGTGACATAATACTATAATTGTGTGACAAAAATTTACTCAAATATTTATNTATGTGACAGTTTGTCAAATTATATCCAATAGCATATTTTTTGTANATTTATAATTANGAAAGGAGATTTATGAATTCATTACGTACATTAATGCGAAGCTATCCAATGGTAACTTCTGCAATCATCTTNCCATTTGTATTTGTCTTNACGTATTCAATGCTTTCCCTTTTNATTGATATTTTTCTTCCAATTATTATCAGTGTTTGGGTTACGGGAATCGTTTACAATATGCTAGCTCAAGGGCCTGGAAGCGGAGTAAAAAATAATATATACTGGACGAACAAACATTACAAATAATTAAGTGTTGTGAAGTTTTTATAGAGTAGCTAGGATAAAGCGCACCCATCCTACACTCAAAAACATAAGGCCTATCATAAAAAAGAAAAAACGAACGTACACATCTTTGTTGGGAATTCGAACTANTGAATGAAGCAATCGNGATATTGCAAACCCCCAAGCAATGAAAACATCGATTTNCGTATAGCTTTCGTTTACGATCAAAAGTATACACCAAACGTAAAACAAAATGGGGATTTCAAACATATTTTTAAAATGCGCTCTTGCTGCGAGTGCATGCTTAGGAATGTCACCATCAAAAAGTCTGAACTGCTTGATATGTACCCTTCGGGTTATTAAAAGGCGAATGGCTATAAAAATAAGTCGAAGGGTTACCAAAATCGATAGAACAATCATCAAAATTAATGGATAAATCATACGTTTACTTATTTAACGTTTTTCCGCTATAATTTCTATCATCGTCGGGCAAGCTAATCGGGCATATGGCAATGCTTCAATAATTTTAAGCTCCGAAAAAGCTTGATCGACCATTCTTTGTTTTAAGTACCCTGACTCTACCAATCTAGGAAAGTAACTTTTATAAAANGTAACNGGCCATTTCCANACNTCGGTTCCTGGCTCTGCAAGTTTTGCCATCAGTCTTGTGCTGTGAATTGATGCACCCAGCTCATCGANNTATTGNGGAATGNNNGCNCCNACATCAATNTCAGAATCNGANTCCTTAAAACTTTTNAAAGCAGAATNAATACACTGTTTNATATTNGGATATTNTGGAAAAATGCTATGAGTTGACCAATTATAATATTCATGAATTACTAGTTTTGAGCCAGGCTTAAGCGCATTCAATACTTTTTCAATCACATCTTTGGGGTTTGGTACCCAAGCTAGAGCCCAACGGGCGTACATACCATCAAGCGACTCACCTTGAAGATCCATATCATCGAATTCTGCGTGAACGGCGTCAATTGGAAGGTTGCGCTCTTTTTGAAGTGCGTCTAAATAACGAATGAAGGATTCGGAACGATCGATACTTATAATGCGCCCATCAGGTCCTACAATTTTTGCAAGCTCAACAGAGCATGACCCAGGACCACAACCTAAATCAAGAATGGAGTCACCTCTATTAAAACCAGCCGCTCTCCACCCCACATGAGATTCAGAGGACCAGATAGAGTGCTGAAGCTCGAGTCTTTTTAATTCTTCTTGGTCAGTGCCAAGTATGTATGCGTTGGAATCTTCCATAACGAATTAAAATTTAAAATTCGTATTCAAAACCCCCAACAGGAATAAAGTTAAAATAATTCACCTTTCGAACACGATCTTCCCAATAATAGGTTTCAATATTTTCACGATTGTATGCGTTCCAAAATTCAACAAAAAAGATCAAGTTGCCTGATTGAAAGTTTTTGTGATTCTCATAACGTAAAAACAATGAGTGATAGGCAGGTGTACGGCGTTCATTCCATTGATCTAGAAAAAGCACTTCGTCTCCAAGCTCTTGGGATTTAACCTCATCAATTGGAGTGTAAGGCTTTCCGCCAAAATAGGACCACCGAACAGAGAATTCCCACTCTGCTTCTGGTCGATACCCTCCTACCACGTTCATAATATATTTGTAATTGTAATCGCGGTTTCGAGAAATATTATCAAAATCATCGTACATCGCGTTAAAATAAGTAGCACCAATGAGGCCGTAAAAATTCTCTGCTCTCTTTTTTTCTATCAAAAGCTCTACGCCATCAGTGGTTGAGCTTCCACTTGAGACCACACCTGAATACATAGCCAATCTATCCAAAAGAAAGGTCGGCTCGGTTCGTGCTAGCATACTTGAGAGCATTGGTGCGTCTGAGTAAGTTTTTTGATAGTAAGCTAAAGTAAGCTTGGTGCTACTAGTGAGCAATCTTTCATAGGTGAGTGAATGCTGGAATGTTCGAACGCTNTTCAANGAACTATTTTCTTCAACGCTAAGATATATTTCAGGCGGATTTTGGTAATACGAGCCCGCATTATAAATTAAAGCTGANACTCCATCCTTAAGGTTGTACTTTGCGTTAAGCCTTGGCGAAATAAGATTTTTCTTTTCATAATCGTTACGTTCAACTCTTACTCCTGTTGATATCAGAAATTTAGACGCAAACAAATATCTGAATGTTGAAAACACAGCAGTATTGACTATCGATACGTCTTGAGACGCTGCGAGGTCATTCAAAAGAAAATCGTATTGCAAAATCTTAGATGAAGCTTCAAACCCGTACTCAGTTCCAAGCTTATTTGAAATTTGAGTTTGATTGATCTGCCTTACTGAATAAGATTGAAGCGTGTTGTTTGCCATCGATGTAACAGAGCTTGTTTTGTAATTCAAAAACGAGGCGTCTGCTCTTTGATCGCTGTAAGAAATGCTGGTATTTGAAAAAGAGGACTCATTCCAAATTTTCTTGTAGTTCATTCCAATGGTTGNTTGATTGTTCTGTCGCCTGCCGTAGTTTACTTGTTCTTCTTTTATGGCGTCTTCNTTGGTGCGTTCATACAGACTGCTACCACTGACAACAAGAAAACTGAGTGTGTTGTAAGGATTGGGCTGATAGGTGATCTTTCCTTGAATGTCATCGTAAGACGGCAATCCTCCAGCATTCAGCGCTCCTGCTATTACATCAAGATAGCTTCTCCTATATGAAAAAATATAACTTGATTCGCTATTTAATGGACCTTCCATCAGCGCCGCTGCGCCACCAAGACCAAGACTTGCATTGCCTTTAAATTCATTTTTATCTCCATTGCGATAGGTGATATCTCCATAACTAGAAAGTCGATTGCCGTAAGCTGCAGAAAAACCATTGCTATAGAATTCTAAGGTTTCAACCATTTCGGTATTAATTAATCCAATGGGTCCATTAGACCTTCCATCTTCTTGAGCGAAGTGTGAAATACTGGGAATAGGGATATTATCAATCACAAAACCATTTTCNGTGGGCCCACCNCCTCGCACCATCATATCCTGCCTATTTTCTCCAACGCTTGCTACGCTAGGCAGAGAATTGAGGATACGAGATAATTCTTGCCCAGCGCCCGGAGCGCGACGTATTTCATCATTTCTAAACGTAACGGACTGATCTTGATTGAGTCCAGAGTTACGAAAATAACTATCCTCAACTAAAACATTATCAAACTCAATTACGAGCTGAGACAGAGAAATCTCTATGTTGTCGTAAGCATTAGGCCGTACCCANACATCTGGGTAGGTAACCGGCTCATAGCCAATATAGGTCACGTAAACGGTGTAATAACCGGATGGTACGTTCAAAAACTCGAAATAACCATCCACGTTGGATGTGGTTCCTAAATTTGTTTCTTTTAGTTGAATATTTGCACCTGGAAGAGGCAATCCCAATCTGTCCGATATTGAGCCTTTGATAGTTCCATTTTGTGAAAATACCAGACTTAAGAAAACTGAATATGCCATTATTTTTGATGGTATGTGAAACATGCTAAACCCCCTTAGATATTTCCTTGCTTGTNTTGTTTGATTCATCTTGAACTGATTTTGTAAGANTCTTTTTTTNAGATCTGTCAATGTAGTCGAGCGTTTTAATTTTNTTTAAACCGTAATAGGTNTTGTTTCCAGCAACCGCAATGGATTTTGAACGATCAAAATTAAGCTCACCGTTGCTTTGGATAAATTGTTTATTGTACCGAACTAGTTTCACCTCACCAATGATCATAATTACGCCGTTTTCTTCAATCGGAAAATGGCGCCTNTATTCAAGACCCATTGAAGCAAAAGACTCTTNAACAAATGGAGCAGTAATCCCATCATGGTATTCTTCCGTAAGNGCGCAGGAATCAAATTCTGACTCATGATCTAAAAACTTNAACGAACANCTATGCGATCGAACCAGTATANCCTCGTTAACATGGTTGATCGTAAAAAAACNAGTTGAAATGATATTGTTCAGAGTTTGTTTGGGTTCTTTGGTAGCTGGACGAGAAAAGAGCGCAATAAGCGGTGGATTGCTACCTAGATGGGTAGTCGAGCTAAAAAGCGAAAGATTTGTGCATGAATTTTTGCCAACAGTTCCAATCAATGAAGCTTGCTTAGAACCAACCATGGAATTAATAAAATTTGCCCTGTAAAAACGATCCAGGTTTTTTAGGTCATCTACAGTTTTAATTGCTAGTTCACTCATGAGGCAAAAAGCTGAGGCTCAAAAAGGTCAGCGGTAATTTCTTGAATTTTGGTCTTTAGTTTAAAATAACCTCCTTTGCAGAAATTCCATGAAAGGGAATCTAAATTTCTCAAAAGATAGGTTGTATTCGAATTTCTTTCTATTTGATTCAATAGAGGACTGATTTGATCTTTGAAGTATCCTGANNAAATATANTTNGTAACCAAAGATTGNCCGAAAAGNCAATCTATTGATTGTTCATTAAAAAACTGGGGCTTAANATTTATTTTNNTAGANATTTCAGCAACNATCTCGNTGCGAACCCTAGCCTTTTCTCGGTCAATGTTTCTGCTGGTTTCTTGCGAATGTTCATAAACATAGAAATTCTCAAGCGCACAATNCTCTAGGCTCAACTGCTTGATATCTAAAAAATTATCAAACATAACCAAAGAGGCAGAGTATGGTAGAGNTTGATCCAATTCCAGGGGTTTGAATNNATGATCNATNNCCTCTCTAANGGGTTNAGGGGATGGGTTCANCTTATTTTGAGGNTTATANTTCTGCGTGTATTTAAAAATGTTACTGGCTCNTGCAACGTAGGGTTTTTTGGATGTGTGCAGCCCCGCCACCCATCTCCAACTTAATGTATTGGATGATTCATCAGCGTCATTTAGATACTGCATGAAAAGATCTGCGCCCAATTCCCATGGGAGATCAAGGGTAAAGATCCAAATGCTGGCAAACCACATTCTGGTATGATTGTGAAGATATCCAGTTTCTTTTAATTGATTGATCCATACATTAAAACACTCTATTTCCGTGTTTCCTTTCACTGCAATATCATAATACTTGGGAAGTTTTTGAAAATGACAATTAAGATTTTTGGTGTAATGCGTCCACACTGAAGGGTGTGTTTCAAAGTAACCTCTAAAATAAACCCTCCAAAAGATTTCCTCGATGAATTTGTTGTTCTTCATGGAAATGTTAAAACGCTTCGCACAATCGATAACGTCCATCTCGCTAAGAATTCCTGCAGATATTGATTCAGATAGACGGCTCGTAGTTTGCTTACCATCCAGGTCGTAATTCCTAGAAGACTGATAAGAAGATGCCGCATTTGGCATCCAGTCTCTCATTTTATCTATAGAATGTTGACGATAGGTCATGCTTATTCATTCATTGTAAAATACTTTGAGCATATTGCCATCAAGTGAAGTTCTGTATTCCTTTAAAGAAGATCTGGCGGGTCCACCAACGACGCTTCCAGAGGTGTTGAACTGGGCGCCATGACTACCGCACGTTGCCGTTCCATTAACAAAAGAACCGACAGAACCACCTGAATGAGTACATGTTCGCGTAAAAGCTCTTACAGTAGCGCTGTCTGCTCTGTAGAGGATGAGACCACTGGGATCTGCGGTATTGGAAGGGGTGGCAATAGAGTTTCCTACAGTTTGCAGTGACTGCATATCAGCGTTTGACAAATCAAAACTCACGTATGGTGTTGAACTACCTCCATCTGTGCCCCCTGTTGACCCACCGCCAGTAGTTCCACCACTGGTTGAACCTCCATCGGTTGGATCATCAATTGGAGGGATCGTTTCTGGTGAATAATTGTTGGCTTCAACGTCTTCACAAGATTGAAGCGTGGTTAAAATTACAGGGCTGGCGCAAAGCAAGGCGCACTTACTGGTAGCTTTGATAAACTCTCTTCGCTTCATAAAAACCTCATAATAATTTATTTTGAATTAATAGAAGTTAAACAAATTGAGCGTTATGAGCGATATTTATTTAATAAATTTTAATTATTTTTTAATTTACAGTAACTAGTCTCAAAAAAATCCTTATAAATCGTCTTATTAAAAAAACGTGATTTCTTCGGTGTTACGATAGCAGAAAAGAGGCCTTTCTTCTCGAATCCAAAATTGCTTTCTGGATCCAAGGCATTTCCTAGGTAGTGAAGCTGTGAAAGTGATTTTATCGGTGGTTTTGTGAAAATTGTTGAAGTTGTAATCTTTAATTGTTTACTGTCAAAATCTTGCATGGTGCATGGAATTTTGAGCTGTTGAAAAAGACCCACTTCATACTCAATGGTCAACAAAAAATTGTCACCACTCCAACCAAAATCAGCGTGCGAATGCTCCATGACTTGAAGACTAGGAAGTGTCGATCTAAAAAAACTGTACCCTTCTTCATAATAACTATCGTTATCAAAACCCGTAATGATCAATTCCCCTTTAGGATTGAGCTGCAGTCCTTTGTATTCGTAAGCGCTGTTAAAATCTTTG
>PBOO01000010.1 GCA_002724475.1 Fidelibacterota bacterium
ACCGTTTGATCCCCAGGTTCCGGTCACCGCAAAGTCTTTGCCTTTGTGCTTGCCGATACCGGGCCAGACCCAAAGATCAGAAGTTAAAACGTTGGTTATTAATCCATGGCCAACCAATTTGACTTTTCTGTTTACATTTCTTGGAACGACTTTTATAGTCTTTTGTGCAGAATAACCACCTGCTGAAGCTGAAACTGTATACATACCCGCGGTCTCAGCAACGAAGCGTCCATCACTTGTGATTTGAGCAGAAGCTGGCAATCCAAACTCACCATATTCTGCCTTTCCAGTAAATGAATAATAAACAGGAACATCATCAAAGCTGCGACTACCGCTCACAGCTTTAGCGCTAACCCGCAGCACATCTCCTGTACGAATTTCATCAACTCCATTTGTTGAAATACTAACAGATCGTGCAGGGTTCTTTACAACTTTAATCTTCAATGATTGCGAGACACCTTCTGCGGTAGCAGAGACAGTGATCCTTCCAGCTTTCTTTGTGATAAGATTGTTTAGCTCATCAAAACTTGCGATGCTCTCATCGCTTGATTTATAGGCAACTGGAGTACCAGCGGTGCGGTCAAGACCGGCCTGATCCGTGACTTTTGCAGATAGGTTCGTAGTCGTGTTCGTGTACAATTTGCTTGGAGTTTGAGAAAAAGCAACTTTTTCAATAGGAGGATAAGGAACATTGATAACAAGGCTTCCGCGCACTCTGTCATCTCTTTTAACAGTAACAGTTTGCGTAGTCAAAACTAATCGGCCTGGATTGTGGGCTTTAACAGTAACCTTAACCTTGCCACCTGATTCACTGATGCGAGGTAATACGGAAAGATTCTTTCTTTGTCCGTATACGTAAAAAGGGTTGTCAACTAACTTATTTTTATCGTTTAGAAGTTTGATTTCAATTTCTTTGGTCTCCCCTACATTAACCTCAAGAGAATCCGCTCCAAAGTCAAAGCGCAAATCGTTTTGAGCGCTCAGGGCTCCAATTAAAAGAAATAAAAATATGTATTTTTTTGACCGCATGAATTACCTCCTATCATTGCATTCAATAAATTTGAAGTAGTAAATATACATCAGAAAAAAATTTGCGTCTATTTTTTATTTTTGGACCACTGTGGCGGTGAACAATTACAAAGCTCTCTAATAACATTCACGTGCTCTATGATCTCTTGGTGTGATAGCTTTAGACCCCAAGCAGGCATGTAATGATGTTTTTTCATAATCTTACCACCATTATATAATGTTTCGTAAAGGGTATCATCGGAACGCGAAGAAATAGTTTTGGCATCTGATAAATTTCCAGGGGCCACTGGAAGATATTTGGCATTAAATCCATCACCTTCACCATTGAGCCCATGGCACGAAGCGCAATTAGCATCATAATCACTGGAGACCTTATATATTTCATCATTCAAAAGAGACAAATATTGTGTCTTTTTAGGGTCGCGCTTCGCTGCTAAATAAGATTGTAAAAGTGCCGTTGTTTTTTTATCGAGATTTTGTTTTGGCATTATGCTTTCGGGCATGACCATGTGAGGCATTTCTATTGCCATCTTTATGTACCCATCTGTTAGCCGATCACTAGCATTTGTTAGATCTGGACCAACCATTCCACCTTCACCATTTAGCTGATGGCATCCCAAGCATGAAAGATGGTTGGTTAATAAGTTTTCAATTTTATTACTTTGAAATTCTGATATATTTGGAAGTTGAGTTTTTTGTTTGCCCGATCCAAATCTTTCAACCAGCAAATCAATCTCTTTATCTGTATGGTCAAAAACAGGCATCCTGCTACCTGTTCCAGGAAAATATCCGTTTGGCCTTATAGGTTTTGGATTTTTTAAGTATGACAATAACCAGGATTTTTTGGTGCGCATTTTTTGACCTGAAAGATCAGGGGCGTTATGCTTGTCAAACCAGCTAATTTCATTTTTCATCTCATGGCAAGCTGTGCAATTTTGCGATTGAAAAATCTTTTGGCCATCCTCAATGCTCATTTCTGAAAAGGCACTTTGTGCTTTCTTAAAATCTTTATCAAGCTGCTTCAGTTGGGGGATACCAATTTTTTCAATGAAATTTGTCATTGCGGAAACCACCATTAAAGAGCTTTGATCCTTGTCATCAAAAAACATGGGCATAGCTGTCCCCAACAAATGATTTTGTGGATATAGTATAGTCTCATAAATCCAACTACGCTTCAATCTTGCTCCAGTAGTATTTAAGCTTATTGAATTGTTTTTGCCTTTGTCATTGATGACATGACATGATGTGCATTGGTAATCATTAACAATCAATTGGCTTGCGTTTAAATCTGTTTTTCTTTCTATAGTATAGTTTTTACTGATGTTTGATTTTTTAGAAGCAAGATAAATAGATAGTGCAAATGCCTCTTTATTAGAAAAGTTGTAATTAGGCATTCTTGATCGTCCAATATTTTTCCTAACACTGTGGGGAGATTGCAGATAGTTGTATATATAAGAGGTGTTGTACTTTGACCCAGCATTGCTTAGATCTGGTGCTCTATTAGCCATCAATGAAGATTCTTCTACTCCCGCATGACAATTACCGCACCCAAGCTCATTAATCAATAAATTTGCTTCTTCCTGCAATTGGCCAAAAGCAATTGAAAGAAAGAGAATGCTATTAAATTTTAATGAAAGAAACTTACCAGCCAAATTGAATATCAAACGTTGGTAATAAGTGGGCTTGCGATCCAAACGGGTATTCCCCAGCAATTAATTTATATCCAAATGAGAGCCTAGATTTCGAACTACCCTGCCATATCAATGATCCCTGCTGTTCAAAGGCATATCTACCACGTCCACCAGGCATTAAAAACATTTCATAATTTATTAGATAATGAAATGAACGGGAAATTTTGCGTAAATATTCTCCACCAAAATTAATGATGAGGTCATTGTAGTATACAGATAATCTTGGATATATAATGGGTAGGTCAATGGTAGCATCATCCGAAAGTTTTTTTCCATTGACAGCTAGGCCAAAGCCTGAGCTTAGAGATAATTGACCTGTATCAGGATTTCCTTTTGATCCGATCGCGCTGGCATGAAATGAAAACATATGAGGAATTGAGAATTGGGGAGATATTAATGCTCCCATATTCGGATCGCCCATCTCTTTACCCAATGGGCTTTGAAGCCATCTTAAACCTGGGGTTGGATATTCTAATCTGAATGAGCGGGCCATTTTCCATCCCCTGTATGAAGAAACCTCCTGTTTAATCGATGCGCTTGGCATTAAAAGAAATTTGTTTACACTAATTTCCGATCCATTTTCAAACCCATATTTAAATGGTTTGAATATGCTGATTTCTTTTCTGTTTTTTTCTAACAAATACGCAGATTGACTACTCCATTGAGAGGATAAAATAGAAAAAATAGCCAGAAATGGAATGAGCCTCATTCAACGATCCATGTGGCTATTACAGGTATATGGTCGGAAAGCGTAGTTGCGTCTTGGTGTGTTTCACCGTTTGACCATGTGGTATTAGTCCAAAGATAATCTAGCTTTCTATCTAAAAGGAGTTTATTGCCCGGGCTATGTGTGAAATGCTTTGATTCTTTCATGCTATACTCTTCTAAAGTAATTGCCGGTTCATAGGAGCCGTAAAGCTCGTTGAGCCATGTAATTTCTTCTGTGAAATATGCTCCCTCTTTGTGCATCGGTTCTTTGTTCGTGTGATAAGTGCCGAGCTCACACTGATCTTCAAGACAATAATCAGTTTTAGTTGCGTTAGGTGGTATTGCGTTAAGGTCGCCTCCAGCTACAAAGTTGAAACCGCTGGAAACAATATCATCCAAAATATTTTTAAACCCTGAGATATGCTTTTGTTTTGTATCGTCTGTAGCAAAAGCGGTAAGGTGCGCGTTTACAGCATAAAAAGGTGATCCAGGCATTTTAACCTTAGCTGTAATTACATTCCTTCGTAGATAAAACAATTGAGTTAGAGCATCCTGGTCTCCTCTCAACGGAAGCTTGTGTCGGATTGCATCTTCGAGTTTCCATTTAGATAAGATAAGGTTTCCTGCATCAAACCTACCATAACCCTCTGCGGGTACAATTTGAGTCTTTATTTTTGACGCATAAGCTCCGTAATTCATCCCTGTATTGTTTAACAGCCACTGTACTTGGTCCAAGTAAGACGTTCGCTTTGATTGGATATCAACTTCCTGCATCAATACAATATCGACATCTGTCTCATTTATCTTTTTTGCAATTCCTTCAAGACCCACCATAACTTCACCCTTGCTGAAAATAGCCTTATCACCGCAAGCATCTCCAAAAAAATCTAGACGCGCTATTCCAAAACGTATATTCCAAGTCATCACCCTTACAGATTTTTTTGCTGGGTATTCATTGATAAGATTCGCCTGATAAAGAATAGCATCTTCAGTATCGTTGAAAGTTGTTACGAGCGGTTCACAGCTAATGACTAAAAAGCTAACGAGAGATGCAATAAAATAATTTTTTCTTTTCATATTTATAATTTACAACGCTCGGTACCCGTTGCAAATAAAACAACAGATTGATTGCCATCAATCCAGTCTATGTTCCGTAGCTTTTTGTATGCACCCCAAACCACTCCAGCTTCGGGACCAGCATTGATTTTTAACATTGTGTTAAATTCTTCTGTAAGGATCGTTAGCTCGTTTTCGGAAACATCAATAGCAATCCCATTGCTTTCATACAATATTCTTAAAATCCAATATCCACCAATTGGTCCTGGTACATTCAACCCCAAGGCTTTTGTTTGACTGTTTTCCCAGAATTCAGTTTTGTTATCTAATTTTTGAAACGCATCAACAACTGGTGCGCAGCCAGTGGATTGAGCCGCAACCATGCGAGGCAAACTCCCTGATACTTTTCCTATTGATTTAAGCTCTTGAAAGGCTTTCCACATACCTATAAGTCCCGTTCCTCCTCCAGTTTCATATACGATGATATCTGGAAATTTCCATCCTAGTTGCTCAGCAATTTCATAACCCAATGTTTTTTTACCTTCAACTCTAAAGGGCTCCTTTAAAGTTGAAATATCAAACCAGTTCTCCTGTTTCTGTTGAATCATTTCTTTTGCTGCATCTGCTATGGTGTTTCCTTTTAGTTGAACGTGTTTTGAATACCGCTTGCTCTCAGAAAGATACTCTTTAGGGATTGATTCAGGAAGAAAGACATGACAGTTCATTCCAGCCTCTTTACAGTATGCTGCAGCTGAAATACCAGCATTGCCTGCTGATGGTAAGCATATATTTTCTACTTGTTGCTCTTTTGCCATAGAAATTGCAAGAGACATTCCTCGATCTTTAAATGAACCGGTAGGGTTGACTGTCTCATTTTTTACAAAAAGTTTATCTGAAATCGGAATTAAGGGTGTAAAACCCTCTCCCAAGCTAACTCGGTTTTCGACTGAAGGTAGGACTGATGCGTACCGCCAAAGTGACTCTTCATTTGTATCAACCTTCAGTCCTATATTAGAATTTTCCCATTCATAACGTACAGATAAAGGCTTTCCGCATGAGCATAAACCTACTGGTGTAATAGGATTTTTTATAACTGCTTTGCAATAAGTGCATTCAAAATGCATATCGATTATAATAACTTTTTTATAGTTGTAGTTTCTATCAATGAGTTGATAATTAAATTGTTATATATTTTATTAAAATATAACAAAACAAAACAGGATACATCATGAAAAGGTTTTTAATTTTACTTTCTTTGGCTTTTTTATCAACAAGTAGCGTTTTTGCAGATAATCTAAAGAGCAAGATAATGCCTCTAAAAGATCGCGCTGAAATACAGAATAGATTGTTTAAGGACAGGGTTAGCACAGTATTGCCAAAGATTATGGAGCGTACCGGTATAGATATGTGGATTATTATTGCAAGAGAGTACAATGAGGATCCTGTCATTAGAACCATGCTTCCATCCACGTGGCTTAACGCTCGCAGAAGAACTATTCTAGTAATTTATAACCCTGGAAATGGGAAAAATCTTGAAACATATGCCATAGCTCGTTACGATGTTGGTGAAGTTTTTAAAAGAATGTGGGATCCTGAAAAAGAGCCTGATCAATATCTTGCTCTATCTAAATTAATAAAAGAACTAAACCCCAAAAAGATCGGTATAAATCAAAGTGAGTACTTTGCGCAAGCTGATGGCTTAACTGCGACAGAATATAATTTATTCAAATCTTCGTTAACCCGTGCTCAATTTAGAAGGGTTGTAAGTGCAGAGAAACTTGCTATCGGTTGGCTTGAAACACGAAGCGGTTTAGAGATGGAATATTATCCTGCAATCTGCAATATTGCACATCAGATTATTAGGGAGGGTTTTTCATCTAACGTTATTTCTCCTGGAAAAACTACAACAGATGACGTTGTATGGTGGTACAGGGAAAGAATCATTGAGTTGGGTTTAACAACCTGGTTTCATCCAACAGTTGATCTTCAAAGGTCAGATAATGCCGAGTTTAATTTTTTAAGTGCTTTTTCCAAATCTAAAGAAAGTAATGTCATTCAACGAGGTGATCTTTTACATGTCGATTTTGGCATTACGTATCTTGGATTAAACACAGACACACAGCAACATGCATACGTACTAAAGGTCGAAGAATCTGATGCGCCAGCTGAACTTCAAAATGCGCTTACTGTTGGTAACCAGCTCCAGGATATCCTTACAGAACAATTTGTGATTGGTAGAACTGGAAACGAAATCCTGTTGGATGCCCTGAACAATGCCAAGTCTGTTGGGATTAAGCCCCAAATATATACTCACCCTATTGGTTACTATGGACATGGATCAGGACCAACCATCGGTATGTGGGACAAACAACAGGGAGTGCCTATTAATGGTGACTATCCGCTTTATAAAAACACTGCATATTCTATAGAACTGAACGCTAAGGTATATATTAAATCTTGGGAAAAAGAAGTAGCTATAATGCTGGAAGAAGATGCTTTTTTTGACGGTGAAAAATGCGAATATATGGACCCCAGACAAACAAAATTAATACTGATTAAATAAGATTAATTTATCGTTTTGATTCGAATTCACCGGTTTCGGAATTTTTTATTACTTCATTATAATTGAAGCATTTACCGTTCATAGCAATATAGACACCACAATTCAAACTTTGAACAAATCCAATTGCTGCACCTAAATTAAATAGCCCATCAGAACTTCCAAATTTATAAGGAATCATAGCACCTGTTAAGACTATTACCTTATTTATATTTTTCTTAGCAATCGAATGTGCAGTTTTTACCATTGTGTCTGTACCATGAGTCACTATAACCTTATTTTCATTAGAACTTTGACAATTGTCAACAATAAGTGATCTATCTGCATCTGTCATTTCAAGACTATCCTTCATCATTAAGGTTGATACATTTACATCTATCTTCGACCTGCCAAGATTAAGCATTTCACGTAAGTGAGTTTTGTTAAAGAACAGTTTACCTGTGAGTTCATCATATTCTTTATCGAACGTTCCACCAGTTACGAAAATTCTAATACTCATATTCAATCCAATAAATAAGGTGCATGCTTGAAAATAAATTTCTTTGCAGTTTTATCACTACATCTCAGTTTATAAGCCAGTTTTTTTATATTAATTTTGTTAACATTTTTAAACATACAATCTTTAACGTAACCATCGATCATTCCATTTTCAATTAAAGTTATTATTTGAGCTTCAACTGGACTAGAGTACCATTTTCGGTGATTAGGATTTGCCCTTAAACTATATGAAGCATTTATCTTTTTAACACTTTCCGCTGAACTAAAAGCGACAGGATTGTTATCAGTTTTCATACCTCTTAAACCTGATGATAAAGTAGTTATTTCATGAACATCTTGACCGGAAGACATAAACCAATCTTCATATTCTATGATCGGTTTGTAAAGTGTGTTATCAACTAACAATTTCTTACCGCCAGATAGTTTAGTCAAATATACATAAATCATTTTGTTAAATCTTTTGGTAAACTCAAAAGAGTTTAGTTTTAATGAGCATTTGTAAAGATACTCATTATTTAAAATTCTAACCGTAGGTTTATTAATTGCTGTGTTAGGAACTGTATCGTTATTCAATATTGAACTACTAAGTGTGACTCTTACACCCCATAATGGCAATGGGTCAACTAAGTCATAAATCGCACCAGATTTTTTATATTCTTCATCACATAATCTATTATAATAGTCAATTCTTCCATTTATATAATCAATTGAATCCAGTCTAGATTTTTCATCATCAAATTTATAGTTTCTATAGAAAACTTGATCTTGGATAGGATCATAAAATTCAACTTTATTAGATATATAATACCCGTTAGCGTGCTCTATTGGAAGCAAAGCCTTGATCCTCTCCCGTATGCTTGAGAATTTTCCAGATTCGGAGTATCCGACGAGGGATTTTACTACATTATATATTTCAGAATCGTTCATTTATTTATCGGAATATCGGAATATTTTAAAGTTATTGTCAATAGATTTGTGGAATAATAGAAATATTAACTATAAATATCTTATCATAATAATTTATACAAGATTAATATTATTATAATATAGTGCGATGCAATAAGGCTATTTTTATAAACTTTGGTCATTTATGTTAAGCTTTTTACCTTAAAACGGCACAAATTTTTGTTAATATGTTTATGTCAAATACATACAAATATTTATGACAAATTCATGTCAACATTTGATTGATCATTTAACGGAATTTTAACCTTTCATTAAACTATATTTATTTAATTATTCTNGTTTTTACTTCATATAATAATTGTGAATATATTTTTTGTCTGGGGTTAATATTTTTTCCCAAAATTTTATTATTTTTTTACAATCTCAATTTGATTTCACTTTATTTTAAATCATTTAGCGCTATTTTTTTTAATTTTTAAATGCTTAATTGATTTAAAATTTATATATCATTTTTTCACTATTTATATTTTTGTTGTAAATATAAAATAAAAAAATATATATATTATGTATAGTTATTCTTTCAATAACTCTGTGAATTATCGGGGAATATATAGTCAATAAATTATTGCTAGCTTTGTTCATATGTTTTTTAATTCATTAACTTTGATNTTTAATTCATTGTTCTGATTATTACTTTAATATTTTTATAAAAATGACATGAATCTTTTTGCCACGTGTATGTAAATTTTAATTGTGAAAAATTACGTTCATAGATTATCGGATCCTCGCGATCCTGCTTATCCCTTTTCAGATACCTTTATTTGTTCCAAATGCAATGAACGTTTATCACTAGAGGCAATCACCTGTGATATTTGTAATTTATATATTTATGGTGAAATTGATACCTCTACGCTTAACCACCCTTCCACATACCCTGAGCCATCACCATTTAATAAAGCCTACATAGTTGATAAGTCCAACTCAAGCCTAGCTGAATCACAAAAGATTGAAGAATATGATATTAATCCTGAAGTTGATGATTATATTAAATCACTTTTCAATCAATCTTTTGTCATGATAGCCCTGCTTAGTTTTATTTTGATGGCATTTTTGTATTTAGACTTCACAAATATTGTCATGGATTTTAATAATCAACTATTAGGCAATTAACATTTGATAAAATTTCTCATCAAACTCACCGCGTTTTCTTTTATTTTTGTACTTATGCTTTACGTATCTATTGAAGCTGGTAAGTTTACGCGCGATAGAGCTAGGCTTTCTAATCTGGAGACACTATCAAAATCTATTCAATTTTATAAGATTACCTATGGGTCTTATCCATTGTCTGGCCAACAAAATAATGTCTCAGATTTATTATACAATGAGCAAATTGTTTTTGGCCAAATCAGGGACCCTTTATTTTTAAGCTCTACTGTAAACCTTGACAACGCTATAAACGCAGCTTATTCATCCTATAAAGATTTTACACAACGAGCCAACGCTGATACCATCAGAATGTATTTTGACAGATTAAAGGTTGGTTTGCTTGGCTATTTTAATCTTACCTATGAAACAACAGATTCTGTTACAACTATCGTGCAAGATAGCACTATTGCTAGCAATATGGTTTCTGATAGCCTTTCAAGTGAATTTTTAAATGAACTCATTACGTATTCTCCCGAATGTGTAATAACATATAGCTCTAACCCTGAAACGGATTCTTATGAATTGAGCGTATGTTTTGAGAGTGATTTCTTTAGCTCTAAGAAAAAGTGGGATGGTGGAAACGACGATGATCGTTATGAAGTTGGTAATGATTTAAGGCTCAACACCTCAATAATCATAGATGATAATAATAAAATAACTTCCTCAGAAAATACATCTATTATTAAGTAAATTGTACAATGGCGACAAAAAAAACTCAAATCATTACATTGGTTTGCAACAAAGGAGGTGTGGGCAGATCTACTACAGCTATTAATATAGCGTGGAGTCTTGCAAACAAAAGATGCAATGTATTGGTGTGCGATCTCGATGCACAAGCCAATACCTCATCAAGCCTTGCAAAAAATTATCAAGAAGATGTAATTGAAGATGGTAGACATGTTACCAATCTTTTAAAATCTTATGGTGACAGTGCAACTGACTATTTAGTTGATACCAGGAATCCCAACATTAAACTTTTAGCCTCTACTCTTATGCTTGACAACACCGAGGGAGAAATCAAATCGCTACTTGACTTGAATGTCTTCAGACTATTTGATCATTTTTTTAATAGAAAGCTAAAGTCAGAGTTTGATTTTATTATTATTGATACACCTCCGCAAAAATCATCTATACTAACTTTAAACGCGTTGCTTACCAGTGATTGGTATTGGTATGTTTTAAGCGCAGAGGATCAGTGGTCGCTTGATGCAAGAATTGTAAGCGATAAGATAATGCAAGATGTTAGGAAATTAAATTCAAAAATAAGACCTCTTCCTGTATTAATGACAAAGTTTGTAAATGGATCATCNCAATCAATAGAGATGAAAAAAATAGCCGCCTCAGAGTTCAAAGCAGGGGTTTTTAAAACTACAATTGGATATTCAAGTGTTGTCTCTAAATCGCATAGCAACAGAAAGTCCATAAGAGAGTTTTCTTCTGGGCATAGAATAGCAAAGAATTATGACAGTGTAGCAATGGCAATTAACAGATATATTTCAAAAGTGAAACCCGCAAGATGAAAAAGAACAAATCAACAATAGATACTAATTCAATTCACAAAGGTTTAATTGACAATTATAATATTGATGATCCCAAGATGAAAAAAGATGCATCAACCAATGTACAGGATTTTCAAAGTGTAGCAGAATCAATTGAAAAACTTGAAAGAATAATTGAGGATGGTAAAGATCTTGCTAAAAAGGACGATACATATGCTGAGTTCCTAGATGGCGTGAAAACAAACCTTGAAGAGCAGAAGTCGCAACTGTTTAAATTAAAATTAACCAATGCTGAGTCAAATGTATCTCAAATGCTATCAGATGTTGAAGAAGATGCAACTTCCAATGATTTTATTGCAATTGAAAGGCAAATAAAAAAATATAGCGAGGTTATTTTTGCTTTAAAAGCTGAGGCTGATGACTCACTGCAGCAGAAATCACTATGGAGCTCACATCATAATAAAATTGAAATTTTTCACAAGAGACTACAAAAAAAACGTATTCAGCGCTCAGTTAAAGCCAGTAAAGATCGAGTAATAGCCGCTATTAATGATTTTGAAAAAACGATTGANCATTCAAAATACACGCTTTTACGAAAAGATCTGACAAAAGCAAAAAAATCTCTTAAAAAGATGCAGTCTACNATTGATGAAGCACAAATTACTGGCCAAAAAGATGAAGCGTATCATGAATGGCTTCAAGAACAGATAGGGATGTTTGAAGCCTATGAGAAGAGTATTGTTGATGTGGACTTGAAAATTGATATTGAACAGCATAGAAAAGCGCTTGAAGACGCTCAACCTGATGTTGTAAAGGGGATCAATGAACTCAATCGAAGCATTGAGGGTGTTGATTTCATTGAAGAGGAGCTTGAGGAGATTGTTGATGAAGAAAAAGACGAGCTATGGGAAACTGGAGATACTGGCGCTAAAAAAGAAACGGCTCAGCAAGCTGCTAGAAAAGAAGGTGTAAAAAAATCACCATTTAGATTATTTTTTGAGATAGTGTTTTATACTGGGGTCATTGTTGGTCTTATTTATTTTACCTCTCAAAACTATATAAAACTTCGAGATTTAAGCAGCGAGCTTCCCGCTAAAGAAAGAAAGCTGCACTTAATTTCTGGATCTATCGTTGGAAATCAGATAGAGATGAATCAAATGGTGGATAGTCAAAATAGTAAACGAGCAATAGCGCTATCAAAGCTACTTTCAAGGATGATGCCCTCAACGGTCAAGTTGGATGAAATGACTTATACATCAGACTCAAACAGTGAGTTTTCCTTTCTATTAAAAGGTGAAGTGTCAGGGGCCAAAAGCGCCTCAACTAAAGTTTTTAATAAGTTCATTTCTGACTTAAGAAAACAACCATCGATTAACAGGGTAATAGTAAGGGATCAAAAGACTTTGCCCCGAACAGGCTTAATTTTTAGTATAGATATAAAATCATGAAAAATGATAATAACAAATTCAGAGGCGCTTTACAAATAGTTATACTTGTTGGCTTTGCCGCTTACAATTACATAGCTGTGCTTAGTATAAATTCAATTAAGGACAAAATTTCATATATTGATAAAAAAATAGAGCTTTCAAATTATAACAGCTCAAATATTCCGGATCTGCTGGCTGTGAATAAAAAGTATGTTGATTATTTAAATGGTAATACAAAAACGTTTGAAGCTGATGTTGATTACTTAGAATCACTAGAAGTAATAAAAGAAATTTGTAAAACCAATAATGTTGCTGCCAATGATCTTGGCTCTGAATTAAAAAATACTCTGGAGGTAGACCAAGGTGCATTCGAAGGCTACAATAAAACAACCGAAAGATACGAAATCAATTTAAAGGTAGCTGGAAGCTATATCAACATTGGAAAAGTTCTTGAACAGTTGTCTGATAAAGATTATCAAATCTCATCGATCAAACTCAGCAGGTTTTCCAATAGTAGGGTTACGGGTTATTTATCTTTATACCAATATATTTCAAAACCACTGATAGACTCGGACGTTCTAACGATTAATTTTGATAGCGCCGTAAAAAACACACCGCTCTATAAAGATGAGGGAATTGATTTAGCTTCAAATTGGAAAAAAGATATTTTTTATAAAAATAAAAAAGTTTCAAAACCTGCTCCTAACAATCGGGCTTACTATCTGACCAACGTTCGTTTTTCTGCAAATCCATCTGTAACGATTAATGGAAAAACATACCAAAATGGATCTGTGATTGATAATTTTATTGTTAAAGATATAACAACGAACAGCGCGACGCTTTCTAGTTCTAGAAAAAGTATTGTTTTACAGTTAGAAAAGGAGATAGTGCCTCAGGTTTCAACGGACGGCTTCAAAGAGGCTTTTGTTAAGGCTAGAAGAAACGGTCAAAACTATTTTGAATATAAGGGCAAACTATACAGTACTGATTTGAACTAGTATAATGAGTATAATTGCAGTAGTGTGCAAAAAACAACATTGCATTATTTTCATTTTCAATATTTTAGATTTTTTTAACATTATATTTTTTAAATAATTAACCATTTGAGGAAGACCTATGAACTTTAAACTTAGATCAGATATTAATGCAAGAACCGCTTTAGTATATGGAGGCGCAGCATTCTTATTGGTAATTGTTGGTTTTAGATCGATTTTTGCAACGCTTGACCCAGAGCATGTTGGGCTTATGACGTATTTGTCTATTGCAGCTCTAATTCTTGAGTTTGTGCTACTGTTAGTGTACGCTCAAAGTATTTATAATCTAGGGCCTGATGGTGGTGGAGAGTCACAAGCTAGCGCATCAGCCGCAGCAGGAGCTGTCAGCAAAATGGATAAGGATTCAGTTTCTGCATTGACAGGGGCTGTGGCAGGGCTTAAAGATGAGCTTCGTGATCACAACAAGAAAATTGAAACTCTGAGTGACGGTGTTAATAAGTTAGTTAAGGGAAGCGTACAAAAAGAAATCCACAAAGAGATTAGCAATATTTTAAATAAAGCATTAGATAAGTAGACAAAGCTATGAAAAAAGTAGAAGTATACTTCCTTATCAACTTAGGGGCAATTCTTAGCATATTTGCTATCGAAGGTGAGCTTGGTGAATACATGCGTCGCCAAAACGATATTTTGCTTGAAGTTGCTAAGGATAAACTAGAAGCGATGGTAAGTGTCGATAATGTCAATTCACTTAACTCAGATTCCTTGTACAAATTTACGTTTAATCTTGATGGCGAATACGAAAAGAACTCAGCAAATGTTGAAGCAACGTTCACCTTAAACGATACTAGTGTTGCGGGAACACAATATAGTGTTTCTTCAAAAGCGATTGAAAAAGAAGGGTCGTATGTTGCAGAGGTACCGCTATCTGATTTTGATATTTATCAAGATAAAAGGTTCGATGTCGAATTATTGATTGGGTTTAAACCTGAGATTTCTCCGCAAACGCTTACTTCTTGGGCAGATGTTTTTGGTAGTGAGCAGATAGCAACTAAAATTGAAAAGAACATATCTGACAAAGTACGTCGTGAAGGGTCATTTAAAATGTCAAGGAAGCTTGATGCATTTATAACTCCAGTTCCTCTTGAGGGGCAAAGAACTGATTTCTTTGTACTTTTTGACAAGAAAAGATATACGGTGCTCAAGGGTTTAAAATGGGAGGTTCCTGTAACGGTTGGTGGTGTTTTTTCAAACAAGGATTTTGAGGTTTCAGTATCGCGAGGTGCTGATATGGTTACTAGCCTTAATCAGGGAACGCCAAGAACAATGCTCATTGGAACGTCAACAAATACCGGTGGTACAATTGAAGTTAGTGGTGTAAGAAAAAGCGATAGTAAAGTTGTCAGCACAAAGGCACAAATAGTTGTGATTGAACCTCAGTGGGCAACAGAGCAAGACATTACTGAGATATACACCAATGAGAAGTACAACTTTGACATGAGAGTAAAGTCGCTATCAAGAGACCGTGTTTCAATCAGATTTACTAGCACTTTTGGTGATAAAAACAAACTTGTTGAAAATTCCTCAATTTCTGTAGGTCCTTACAAAAAATCAGGTAAACTAACTTTTGAAACTCTGGTTGATGGCACACCATTAAAGGATTTGACCCACAGTGTTTCGGTCAAAGAACTACCAGCTCCATCTGTAGACTTCAAACGGAGACCTGATAGCAATGATCTAACTCTTGAGGTTATTACCTATGGAAAGTCAAACGCAGTTGATAAACTATTTCCCATAGGAGGAATAAGTGGCAAGCTAATAGAAATCGGTAGTGAAAAGTATGGCAACAGAAAACTTACCAGATACAGGCTTTCAATTTCAAGACCCGCCTACGGAGGACTGCAAACTGTTAAGCTAAAAATTAAAGATAAGTATGGTGAAATAAATGAATATGAAAATGAATTCGAATACCTTGATTAGTCAATTTCGAAAGNTTTTGCTNGGCCTTTGGGTCTTAAGCATGTCTTTTGNTTTGGCACANCAAAATTTAATAAGNTGGGAGGTTGCTGACCCACAGCTCAATAGAAAGTTCATTGAGATGTATTTGAACAAGCTCATTGAAAATGATAAGTTCGAGCAAAATTCGATACAAGCGTCGGATGTGATAATGGTTCAGATGCAACAACAGGGTGAAAAATTAACCCTCAAACGTCTTCGTGCTAAAAACTATGATTCTGGTGAGTATAGAAGGTTTATGATGGATCAGGTTCAAAAACTTGGGCCTGAAATTATGAATACGATTATGGATCGAAAATATAAATGGGCGGAAATTAACCGTCGNGATTTATCAGCTTTAGAAACTTATAGCAACATTGATAATATTCTCAATGAAAGGAGTTTTAAGCGAGCACGAGATGGTTTTTGGTGGACTACTTCTCAGGTTGAGGTATCAACCAATCAAAGTGTTTATATACGATCAAAATCAACCAACCAAGCCTTTCGATTAGAAACGGGTATTTCAGATCTTGGTTTACATAGGCAGTTCTTTGGAAACACNATACTTGGTCTATCAAACGATATTTCAAGCACGTATTTCATAGTTCCAAGAACTTTGAAAGCTNATNAANNAATTCAGCAGCCTCTAGATGGAACCTTCGGTATAGGATTTAAATTTGATACCCACTCAATTGGNGGGCAGGTTAATTATATGGATTCAGGAAACAAGTTTAAAACAGGTCGCGTATTTAATGAAGAGCATGTTGTCCTTCCATCTGCAAGCGGTCTGGTTTATTGGAGCAATACTTTTGCAATAAACAACTTTGTTGATTTATCAAAAGTTGGTTTTTTAAAACGCTTGAATAAGAATCTATCTGGGGCGGAAAGAACCGATGAAGCATTTGGATCGCTAAGATTAAAAGTTGGTTTATCATTTACAGAGTTTATCCATGCCAAACTCAAGCCTGGAACNAAAGATACAAAAGANGGTAGAGACCTTGAAATAACAGACAGGCTAAATAAGGTGGATGAGGCGCTAGGATTTTTTGTACGGTCCGAACTTGTTACTGANAACAAAAAGATAAAAGCGTTTGCTCAAGCTAACCAATCCTTCAATGGATTTAGCAGTCTTGCTTTTGGAGCGGAATACAGTATTAAAGTTTTAAAACTTGGCTTTGAGGTCGTCAACATTCCTAAGGNAAGNGGACTGGAGTTTCTTGAAAGNAATTCAAGNGATAATCTATGGAAGTGGTATCCTGCNGGAGAAGNCGGTGGTCAAGTCGTTTCNCCATATATATCATTCCATTTTTAAATAGGGAAAAAAATGAAAATTAAAAGTTTATTATCATNTAAAATTATTTTNGNCTTGCTACTTGTCTTTNGCGAATCTAGCGCACAGCAGGTAAAAAGTTTGGACAAAAGAAAGTTCATTGCTTGGACCGTTGATCACATGCCTTANCATATTTTAGTTGANGATGCTATAGTTGATTATAACACCTTAAATACNTTNGAGAACCCGAGGATTAAAAAGAAGAAGGGTGATAAAAAGCTTCCGATTCTNAAAGAAATGCGAGCNGATGATCTTTTG
The DNA here is from genome assembly GCA_002724475.1 of Fidelibacterota bacterium. GTDB lineage: Bacteria > Fidelibacterota > Marinisomatia > Marinisomatales > TCS55 > TMED108. The sequence goes on from PBOO01000010.1 coordinate 17,156, forward strand.
ATTATAGTTCAACAAAAAAAATCTACAAAAAANGAGATTCATGAAATATGGTATGGAAATGGTTTGAATTTTGACATAATACCACGGGAGATAGTTGACTGGGTTTTGAGCCAAGATATTCAGGAAGCTCTCATTGAAAAAGACCAGTATTTAAACAGCCCNTCTGATGTGGTCTTTTTTGANAGTGAAAACCAAAGATTATTGGCAAGCTATAGTTCGCGCTTTTCCCTTTGGAAGCAGCATAATTTTCTTTTGAGCACCGAGGAGCTTTATCTTCGATCCAATCTGCTTCAATATTCTGCAAATTTTGCTTTTGGTAATACTCTTGTTGGTCTACCGGGTACTCTTTTTGGCTCTACCTCAATGGGGGTTGGTACTAGAAATTCAGAAATCGGCATCAGGTTTCCCGCAAAGATTAATTTATTATCACTTGGTGATCTTAAAGGAGATAAGCTTCTTCGTGAATATTTAGGTCTTTATTCAAAAGTTACCATTGATAATATGTTCTCTACTGGCGCATCGTTTCACGCTCAGATGGGTTTCAGCTTCTTTCCTAGAAGTAGTACAATCGCAAGTGATACAACATTTTTTAGTAGAAACAATATTGATCCCAAGGACCGATACGTGAACATAATTGACATGTATGCATTGTTTGCCGCAACATTTGAGGCTCCTGTGAAAATACCTGCAATTTCAAGGGTTACTTTCACGCCAGGGCTTCACTATATGAAAGTTGCTCATAGAACAAAGGATAAGGATAATAAGCTTTATAATAGAACATTCTACGGTTATGACTATGAAACAAATTCATACAATAGGTATGGGGATGGTGATAAATCCTCTACCAAAGAATTTGGCCTATATGGACGCGTTGATCTTATGACTGAAATTGGAGTAGTTCCAAAATTTCTACAACAATATGAATTTTTAGACTTTATTAATATTAATAAGGTTCCGCTTTTTGAAGTGTCATTACAGCATATTACCAAGCTTAATACTATTACTTCTGTCGCAGCTAATATTAACGATAATGTATCCTTCTCAATGACAATCTATAGCGGGGCCGAAAATGGAACCGTTGAAGGTGGCTGGCTTCCTGAAAAAAACCTTTGGTTGGGTGTCAGATATAGGTCTGACTTTTAAAGNGCTTTAATATTTTGCTGGAACTCCNGGCTTAGGAATTGTCCTTAAAATAAACTTTCTTATATCAGAATTAGACTTCAATAGGTCTGGTTCGCGTAAATACATCATATGCCCACTTCGATAACCCTCGAATGAGAGCCTGTCTTTCATTTTTCCACTTGGGTCTAGTTGCCACATAGTATATTTAGCATCAAAATATTTGGTAGCTCCATCATAATACCCTGCTTGTATAAGGGTGTGCAAAAATGGATTTGCAGCCATAGCCTTACGGAGGTTCTCACCTGTGTTATTATTTTTCCAGTCCCAAGGATAAACTGGTCCAAATAAATTATATTTTACATCCGTTTCAAACTTAAGGACGTTTTTAAAATAATAATTTACCGCTGGCGCAAATGAGTGATTCCAGGATGTTAGCTCAGCCCAATAGTCAGGCCTATCTCCCGCTACTGTTTTATCTATCCCTCTGTATCTAGAATCAAGGCGTCCCAATGTATATCCCTCATCACGCAGAAGTTCTTTCCAAAAGAAATTGGTTGGAACATCTAAATTATAAGAAAGGATGGCTTTCTCAGATATGCCCGAGAAACGGGCAATGTTTTTTGCTGCTTCCCTTTTTTCGTTTTCAGAGGCAGAGTTGCCCTTTGCAAGGACCGCCATTAATTGGTTTACGGCGTAATCCTCTGATAAAGACAATACCTGATCAAGATACTTTTTTTGTAAATCGTCTGGAAGTTTTTTGTGATACCAGGCCGTAGCGGTAAAATATGGCAATCTTAATGCTGCTCCGAGTGGCCCTGTTCGTCCATCTGCATCAGGTCGTGAGGAATCTATACCAAGCTCAGTGGGTGAAACCAGAATGACCCCATTTAAATACATCCACTGTCTATTTTGAAGAGCAAGTGCAAGCCCTGATACGCGAACGGTGCCATAGCTTTCACCTATTAAATATTTAGGTGATTCCCATCTGTTGTTGCGCTGAATAAATGTATTGATCCANTCAGCTAGGTATTTNATATCAGCATTAATTCCAAAGAAGGCTTCTCTCTTTACTTTTTTGTCTACAATTCTTGAATAGCCTGTATTTACAGGATTTACATAAACAATGTCTGCTACATCAAGGACGGAGTATGGATTTGACTTGACGCCATAGGGCTGGACCGGAAAACCCTCCTTATCAATATTTAGGACCATTGGACCAGTATATGCCATGTGCATCCAAAGCGAGCCTGAACCAGGTCCCCCATTGAATGAAATCATAATNGGGCGCCTTGATTTATTTGCTACATCTGTCCTTTCNTAAAATGTATAATGCACTGAAGCTATTGGCCTGCTCGAGGTATCGCTCCAAACAGGTTGGGTTCCTGTCGTTGCACTATATTCTACTTTTTTTCCGCTAATATTGGTTCTGTGATAAGTAACTACTGCTGTATCAGCAGGTAGCGATCTTGTCTGCGCAACAAGCGCACCAAGCAATAGTAAGGATGAAAGTTGCTTAAGCTTCATATTTTACCTTTGGTTTGTAGGTTTATAATTTAATCTATGTAGTAAATTTGTTTAAGTGATTTTTTAAGTTATTATTTAAATTGTTTTTCGATGATTTTTACTAAAATTAANCNAAATCGACACCTTATATATNNGTNTGCGTTTATTGGATTTATTTCGTGCTCAAAATCCATTAAATCAAAAATGGAGGATAGTACCGATCCAACTGAAACGGTTCTTTTGATTTCGTTTGATGGATTTAAGTGGAATTACATCGATAATGCAAAAACTCCAAACTTTGATGAATTTATTAGTGATGGCGTTAAAGCTGAAGGCCTGATTCCNCCATTTCCAAGTAAGACCTTTCCTAGTCATNTTACATTGGTTACTGGAAGACATCCCAGTAAGCATGGTATAGTTTCAAATCGTATGTTTGATCCCGTCTTTAATGAATATTATTATATCGGTCAAAATAGTAAACCCGTACTTGATAGCAAATGGTATGAGGCGGAACCCATATGGGTCACCGCTGAAAAACAAAATAAAAGAGCNATGACNATGTTTTGGCCTGCTTCCGAAGCTGAAATTATGGGAACAAGACCTACTGAGTTTTTTATNTACGATGAATCCATTTCCAATACAAGCAGAATAGATCANGTTGTNGAATGGCTGGACTATCCAGAAGAAAANCGGGGTAAATTTTTTTCACTTTATTTTAGCGATCTTGATTCACAGGGTCACCGCTTTGGCCCTGATTCTGATGAAGTTAGACGCACCACTGAAAATATGGACGCACTGNTCGGTCGCCTAATTAAATCTTTGAAGGCTAGAAAAATTTATGATAAGATAAATATAATTATCACAACTGACCATGGAATGGCGTCAACGTCAAAAGATTCAATGATATTTTTGGATGATTANATTGATATGAACGATATTGAGGTTGTTGACTGGGGGCCAGCATGTTCCATTTTNCCTAAAGTTGATGTAGATAGTATTTATTCAAGACTCGTTAATGCGCATCCCATGTTAGATGTTTTTAAAAAAGGAAATTTACCTGATGAGNTACATTATAATGNTCATAATCGAATTCAGCCTATCATNGCTATAGCGAAAGAACATTGGACTGTTAGNAATNGAAAAAGTTATAATGNTAANCCAGAACGTTTTGATGGNGGTAATCACGGGTATTATTCAACGTATGAGTCNATGAGAGGAATTTTTTTTGCAAGAGGACCTGGTTTTAAAAAAGGATTTACTGGACCTGGTTTTAGCAGCATACACTTGTATGAATTAATGTGCCATTTACTTAAGATTGTACCCACAGATAACGATGGTTATTTAGACTCTACTAAGATTTATCTTTCTGAAAATAAATAGGATACATTATGGATTCAAAACTTGTTTGGCTTATGGGGTTTGTNGGAATCTATTGGGCTTATTGTCTTTTTTGGGGTTTTAAAGGAGCAAAATCCGCTAAAACATCCGCTGACTATTTTCTTGCCGGACGCTCTTTAGGGATTTGGGTTTTTGTTCTAGCTGCAACCGCTACAAGTTTTAGCGGCTGGACGTTTGTAGGTCACCCTGGTAAAATTTTCACTGATGGACTTCCATACGCCTTTGCATCCTTTTACGCGCTAACTATTCCATTTACTGGTGTCTTATTTTTACGCCGACAATGGGTTCTAGGGAAAGCGTATCGCTACATTACACCAGGACAAATGTATAGTGATTATTACGGAGGNAACGGTATACGACTGCTTACGGTATTGGTAGCGTTTCTTTTTAGTGTTCCATATTTAGGTGTTCAATTAAGAGCGTCAGGTGATCTATTCAGNGTTTTGACTGATGGATTGATTAACCCAAATACTGGGATGATCGCATTATCAACTGTGGTAATGATTTATGTTGCTTCAGGTGGGTTGAGATCTGTTGCCTTTGTTGATTGCGCTCAAGCCGTTCTTTTAGCAGTAGGAATNGTTATTTTAGGAGGTGTTGTAATTTACTATTCTGGAGGATGGGAAGGTTTTACGGCTGCGTTTGCAGAAATAGTACGAAACGACATTTCATCTGGNGAAAATCTTACCAATGAGGGGTTCTCATCTAAAGTAGCATTGCCTGGGAGCATACAGTTTGTTTCATCAAGCTCCCAATCCATTGGTGGAGGGTGGACTGGAATAATGTGCATGACATACATGTTTGCATTAATGGGNATACAATCTTCTCCTGCATTTTCAATGTGGGCATNTTCTAACAAAACTTCTAGATCNTTCAGATGGCAGCAAGTTGTAGCGTCTTCAGTTGTCATTGGCATCATACTTTTTAGCTTTACAATCGTTCAAGGTATCGGAGGACATGTTTTGATCGAAAAGGGTGTTATTGAAANCGCTACTGATAAAAATTTGATTCCTCAGCTGATAAATNTGCTATCAGACACCGCACCATGGCTGGTTGGCCTTCTNGCAGTTTGCGCCCTTGCAGCAATGCAAAGCACGGGNGCAGCTTACATGTCAACATTCAGCGCTATGGTTACAAAAGACATTTACACTCGCTATATATCACCAAAAGCTTCCGATAAAGAGCAAAAATCAATTGGAAGATTTTTTGTTATCTTTGTTACTGGGGCGGCTTTAGTTGTGGCAGCAAACTCCAGCCAAGCTATTGTTATGCTTGGTGGATTAGCTGTCGCATATGGATTTCAAATGTATCCCTCACTTATCGGCATATGTTATTACAAAGGGTTTAATAGAAAAGGTGTTGTTGCCGGACTAATAGCGGGACTCGTAGCAGTTACTCTTACAGACAAAACATCTATTTGGTTTGGTGTTCCATGGGGCGCCTATCCTTTAACAATTCATAGCGCAGGGTGGGGAATATTTTTCAATCTTACGATTACCTTTCTTATTTCAAATATTACAAGTGAAAGCGAGATTGAAAAGGATACTAAAAATAGGGTTCATGAGCTCTTAGCTACTGTTGCTGGAATGAATTTTTACCAGAGAAAAAAAATTAGACTGGCATGGATACTTACTCTTGTTTGGTTTCTTGTCGGCTTTGGCCCTTTTGCAACAATAGGAAATTCAATTTTCTCTGATCCAAACTCTCCAAGTCTTTGGGTTCCTTTTGGCTTACCTTCGTTATGGATATGGCAGATTTTATTTTTGTTTTATGGAATTTTTGTAATGTGGTTTTTGGCTTTCCATATGGGTATGTCGAAACCAATTGACGCCGATCGTGTTGATAGAGTTGCAAAATCGTTAACATGATTGGATTTTAATTGANATGGTGAACAAACTTTTAAAANCGANAGTGCTCGCTATTTGCGTTCAAGCGCTNCCTGCGCAGATTGGTACCTGGATGGTTTCAAATCGAAATCATCCTGAACTAGAATGGAAGACTATTTCTACTAAACAGTTCAACATACACTATCATAATGGTCTGGAGCAGACCGCNATTAAAAGTGCAAGAGTAGCTGAGCATGTCATGCCAATACTGATGCAACAGATGGATCTTGATACTATTCCAAAAATTGATATTACACTAACAAGCGAAGATGAATTTGAAAATGGTTTTGCTATCAGGTTAACCTATCAGGTTTTTATTTGGGTAGAACAAAACGATATGTTGCTGTGGCTTGAAAAAGACAAATGGCTTGAGACTGTTATAGCGCACGAACTTCAGCATGTCCTTTATTTTGAAAAAACTAAGACATGGCTTCCTTCCCCAATGGATATATTGATTGGCAATACTCCACCTTGGGTAATAGAGGGTATTGCTGAATATATGACCGAAAGCTGGCGGCCATACCGAGCTGATTTGGAACATAAAAGGCATGTGCTATCAAACCCCGATAAGCGAAGTATGTGGGACCCCCATGCAGATGGTTTTTCAAAAGCATTATATTGGGCTAGTAGATTTGGTGATTCAACATTTGTTCAGGTTTTAGAGTATCGAAACGATGCTGGGCTGTATGACTTTGAAGAAGCCTTTAAAAAGGTGACCGGGATTTCGTCTAAGCAGTTTGTGGAAGACTGGAGAGTACATATGAATACCTACTATTATAGCTATCGTTCTCAAAAAGAAACCTATGAAGAAATGGGCAAGGTTCTTACGCTTCCGATAAAAAGGATGCAGTCTTTTAGGTTTTATTCCGATAGCACACGAATTGCACTATTGGGACTTTTCAATAAAAACAATCGTGATGTTTCTCTAATTTTAGCAGAAAGGGATACCACCAAGGAAAACAAAAAGCGGAAAGCATGGGATAAGGAAACTGCTAAAATAAAAACGAAAAAGAAAAAGACTAAGAAAGACTCTTTGCGTTTAAATAAGAGATACAAAGAGAAAGTGTTATGGAAAAAGAATGAGGCAGACTTTGGAAGATTTCATGAAAGCATGAGTTGGTCACCAGATGGAAATAAAATAGCGTATTCTAAATACCACTATGCAAAAGAGAATCAGTCGTTAGTCTATGATATAAAAACCTATGACGCGCGAATAAAAAAGGATAAGTGGGTCACTTCATCAATGCGAGCACGCTTCCCAGTTTGGGTAGATTCAACAAACATTGCATTTGTATCGGTTAATAAAGATACTTCAAACATTTTCATAGCAGACGAAAGTGGAAATGTAAAACAGCTTACTAATTTTGAAGGCAACACTCAAATCCTAGATCTAAACGTATCTTCAAATTACGAATCTATTGTTTTTGCTATGTCTCCGCAGAATGGAAATATTGATATTTATACCTTAAATATTAAGACCAAAACGGTCGAACGGGTAACCAATCATGAGGCTGCTGACGTGAGGCCCATATGGCATAGCGATGGTACCGCTATATCATTCACATCACATCGCAATGGTGTTCCTAATATTTTTACGATAAATCTTAGCAACGGTATTGTAAGTCAAAATACAGATTCAGGAGATGGAATTGTTTCAGAGCAGTGGATGCCTAATTCAGATTTATTATTGAGTCAAGCGTCAATAGGTACGGCCGATAGTATTCGATTGATTGCGCTAGATCCATTTAGAAAGGCCAAAATCAACACCTTTGCCATAAGCAACCATTTTAGTAAATGGCTAGACAGTGGGCCTGATGTATCTTTTGTACATACCAATCCTAGTGATACGATTAAGATATCAAAACCAAAACCCTATAAGTTTTTAAAAACACTAAGGCTGGGGCAGGTAATTGTACTTCCACCAAATTTTGGGATTGCCACCTGGATAGATGCTATGAATAAAAACGTATTTGGTGTAGGTGCAATTCTTAACGATCAAGATATTGATAACAGTGGATTTCTTCTAACTTATATGACTGCAAATTATGGCCCAATGGTTACGCTCGTGGCTTCCAGGAATGCATATATGTTTGAAGGAGCGTCTTTTCGCGTATACGATGGTAAGAATATTTTTCAGTATCAGAACGGCCTAAGTATCTCTTTAGACTTGATGAAAAATTTTTCTGAGTCATTATCNTCAAATCACACTTTAACGGTTACAGCTTCTTTATATGACAACATCATTGGAAACAAAATTACAGAAAAGGGTGATGTTCAATTTAGAACTGGTTATGGTTTTGATAATTTACCACTCCCAGAATCAGGCAAAGAGGCGATTGTATCCTTTGGATACGTTTGGAAATCTATGCGACCGCATACATGGAACATGTCAGTACCATTGCAAGGACATGGTCTTAGTTTCAAAGTAGACGTTGCCGATACATCCGTATTTGGTGACTTTAGCTACTCCCGATTGAATTTGGATTCATTTATAAATATTCCAATTAAGCTTGGGCCTATTAATAACGCTGTCTATTTAAGATTCAATACTGTTAAACAAACAGGCAGCCCACCAGCACAAGATTATATAGGGCTAACAAACGACACTCCATTATATATTAACGGTATGGGTGATTTGTCAGAATTTTTGCCTGAAAATTATAACCCGAGAGGTTGGAATGGCTTTGCCTTGGGTGATCAATTGTTTTTTTCTACACATGAATACAGAATGCCTCTCTTATCTAATGTAGCTTCGATGAACCTGATATCGGACTATGCAAAAGTCTGGAGAAAAAGCGAGGAAGTTTTAGAGGTCTTTACCTATGGTGCGGAACTAAGAATATCTCTAGGCCCCATTACAGCTTCCATAGGTAGAGCACAAACGAATAAGGCCTGGGCTAAAAATAATACACCTGACAAATACCTGCGACTGGTGCTAATAAACCCTTTTTGATACGGAATAATTATGTTAGCAAAAATCTTCATATCACTAGTGCGAATTTCACCATTTTTTCAAAAAAGAGTTTGGAAGTGGTGGTATCAAAGGCTTGGTAAACGAGCCCAAGATAGTGGCTGGACATTTATGAATTATGGGTATAAAAATAATGCAAACAAGCACCTTGACCTAGATTCAAAAGATGAAAAAGATCGAATGTTTATTCAACTATATAACTATGTTGCCTCTCAAGTCTCTATTGAAAATTTAAAGATTCTCGAAATCGGATCTGGTAGAGGTGGAGGTGCTTCCTTTGTAGCAAGATATTACAAGCCTATGTCAATGACGGGTCTTGATTACTCAGCATCTGCTATTACTCTCTCAAAAAAATTACATAAGAACGTGAGCAATCTAGGTTTTATTCGTGGGGATGCTGAAAACTTACCTTTTGAGNATGAAAGCTTTGATGTTGTGATNAATGTTGAATCTTCGCACTGCTATGGAAACATGCAGAGGTTTGTAAACGAAGTCCATAGGGTTATTAGGCCTGGTGGTTATTTTAGCTGGGCAGACTTACGCGCAAAAGATATGGTTCAAGATACAGAGAAAATTTTTAAAAGTTCTTTGTTTAAGTGCAAATCTACATCAGACATAACGTCTGATGTACTAAGGGCTCTTGATGAAATACATGAAGCAAAAATTGAGATGATTGAACGTCATGTACCAAAAGCATTAAGAAATGCGTTTTTAGATTTTGCTGGTGCAAAGGGGTCTAAGATTTACAACGCTTTTAAAAATCGAGACGCAGTCTATCTTGCTAAGGTGTTTCAAAAATAATTTTTTGGTTAAATTTTTTAAAAATGAAAATTCTCACTTTTATAGTTGGTTAAATTGAACGTAACCTTAAGTACAACAAATATATTTTATTTGATGTTTTCTTTCCGCATATTAAAGGCCAGCCAGCAACACCTTCCGTGAATTCCGCCCAATCGCAAATTACAGCTATTGTTGGAGCCCAATGGGGTGATGAAGGTAAGGGTAAAATTACAGATTTTTTTGCGGGTACATCAGATTATGTTGTTCGTTTCCATGGTGGTAATAATGCTGGCCATACAGTAATCGTAGATGGGAACACATTTAAACTTCACTTAATACCCTCCGGTGTCATTTACGGAAAGCCTATAAGTGTTATTGGTAATGGAGTTGTAATAGATCCAAAAGTTCTTATTGATGAAATTGATTATCTTAAAGAAAAAGGTGTTGATCCCAAATTGATTATTAGTGACAGAGCTCACGTTATTATGCCTTACCATATTGCGCTTGATGGAGTGCTTTCGGATCACCAGCAAAATTTAGCCGCTGGTAGTACAAATCGTGGAATAGCCCCTGTCTATGCAGATAAAATGTTTCGCAATGGTATCAGAATGGTTGATCTTTTAGAGCCGGAAGTTTTCAGAGAAAAACTAGAAAAAGGTTTTTCGTTTAATAAAAAATTGATTGAGACAATATCAGGTGAGTCACTGAACTTAACAATTGAAGAGACTTATAAAACCTACCTTGAATACGGTGAGACGCTTTCAAAATACATTACCGATATTTCTGTAGAGCTTTTCGAAGAATACAAATCAGGCAAGAGAATATTATTTGAAGGAGCTCAGGGTATAAGCTTAGATGTTGACCACGGCGTATATCCTTTTACAACTTCCTCAAACACTGCAACAGGCCATATATCTATCGGTACGGGTGTAAACTTTCATAAGGTTGATAGAGTTATTGGGGTAGTTAAAGCGTACTTGAGTAGAGTTGGTGAAAGTCCATTACCCACTGAATTTTTGGATGCTACCGCTGAACGCATTCGTGACGTTGGAAAGGAATATGGAACGACTACCGGTCGCCCAAGACGTATAGGCTGGTTAGATCTTGTTCAAGTTAGACAGGCCGTACGGGTGAATGGATTGACTGAGATCGCATTAACTAAGCTNGATGTCTTAAATAACATTGACCAAATTTCTGTTTGTGTTGCATACACATCAAANAGTGAGACCATAAAAGAAATGCCAGCNAGCCTAACAGCCTACAGAAATGCGGAGCCTATCTATGAAGTTTTGCCTGGGTGGAAAGATTTGCCTGATTCTGTATGGGAAAAAGGTTATGCAGCATTGCCTTCTGAGCTTCAACATTACGTTTCATTCATTGAAGATGAAGTTGGGTGCCCAATAAAAATTGTATCTGTGGGACCCCAGCGGCATGAAACAATTATCAGATAATCATTTGNATTNATTGAGAGGGAATTTTCTTAATGACCTTTACCAAAGAAATCGTTGATCTCAGCAATCTAGATACNGATCAAATTAGTTCAAAATTAAAGGAACTGAACATTCCACTGACTCCAGAAGAAGCGCTTAAAATACAAAATGAAATGCTTGGACGGGCACCTTCGTTACCTGAGTTAGTATTATTTTCTATTCAAGGATCTGAGCATTGCAGCTATAAAAGTAGCAGAACTCACCTTAAGCAATTTGTTACAGATAGCCCCGATGTAGTTCTAGGTGCAAAAGAGGACGCAGGGGTTGTAGCTGTTGCAACCGATAAGCAGGGAAAAAGATGGTGCATTGTTATGAGCCACGAGAGCCACAACCATCCCTCACAAATCGTACCCTATGAAGGAGCAGCAACAGGCGTGGGTGGTAACGTTCGCGATGTTATGTGTATGGGTGCGGAAGTTATTGCATGTACGGATTCTTTTCGATTTGGGAACATAGATAATGCAAAAACAAAATGGATAAACGACGGTGTTGTGTCAGGTATTGCCGGATACGGTAATCCGTTGGGTGTTCCCAATATTGGTGGTGACATTTACTATCACAATGATTACAATGAAAATTGTTTGGTAACACTGGTAACNCTGGGAATTGTCAAAGAGGACCATATAATTCATTCCTACGCACCAGAGAATGCAAATGGTTATGATCTAGTTCTTGTTGGAAAACCTACTGATAATAGTGGTTTTGGAGGTGCAAGCTTTGCCTCTTTAGAGCTCGAAGAAGATAAGAAAGATCAAAACAAAGGGGCTGTCCAAGAACCTAACGCTTTTCTAGAAAGACACCTTTTAAAATCGTCCTATGCATTATTTAAGAAAATTAAAGACATGNACATGCTGGATAAAGTAGGGTTCAAGGATCTTGGTGCAGGTGGTGTTGCTTGTGCAAGCGTNGAGCTAGCAGAAACNTCTGGNTATGGATCTGAGGTGTGGCTAGATAATGTTCATACNAGTATGGAAAANTTACACTCATCTGTCTATTTATGCAGTGAAACGCAAGAAAGATTTATGTGGGTATGTCCGCCAGATCTTACAGGTCAGATTTTAGATCACTATAATAATATATACGATCTTCCATCGGTGAGCGAGGGCGCTATGGCGAGCGTGATTGGTAAGATTCGTGATGATGGAAANTATATTGTTCACTATAAAAACGAAGTGATTGTAGATGCTGAGGCAAAACAAGTGACCAAAGGATTTCTCTACGATAGAAAGTATTCTCCAGTATCAAAAGAAACAGATGATCCGAAAATCGTTAATATAAATGATTTTAACCAAGTCTGTCTTCAGCTACTATCGCATGAAAATATAGCCAGTAAAAAGGTTATTTATGATAAGTATGATAAGCAGGTACAAGGCCGTACGGTGTTTGAATCNGGAGAGGCTGACTGTGGACTTTTAGCCCCCTTTAATTCTGATGAGTTTCCAANTGAAATTAGGAAAACAGGCATTGCTCTTTCTACGGATCACAACCCCCTTTATGGAAAAGTCGATCCTTATTGGGCTGGGGTTAATGCTGTTGTTGAATCTATGCGAAACGTTGCTTCCATCGGTGCAACCCCCCATGCTCTTACAGATTGTTTATGTTTTGGGAACCCTGAGAAAGAAAGTCAAATGTGGGAGTTTGTGGAAAGCGTAAAAGGTATTTCAGATGCTTGCAAATCACTTACCTTAAAGCACAGCCCAAACGACCCTACACCAATCATAGCAGGTAATGTAAGCTTTTATAATGAATCAAGAAACGGGGCAATCCCCCCAAGTCCTATCGTAAGCTGTCTTGGAAAGATAGATGACATAAACAATGCTATCGGGATGTCGTTTATATCCCCAAATTCTACTATTATTTTNATTGGAAAGAGAAAGAACGAACTAGGGGGGTCAGCGTACTATCACCTGTTTAATGAATTAGGTAATAGCATTCCTAAACCAGACCTATCTGAAGTTAAAAATCAAATCTTCGCATTGACAGATTGTATTGGCAGTGGGCTTGTTTTATCGTGTCATGATATTTCAGATGGGGGCATAGCAGTAGCGCTTGCTGAAATGTCATTTAGAAATGGCCTGGGTTGTGATGTTAAAATAGAGAGCGACCTTGAAGATGGTACTGTATTNTTTTCTGAGACAGGAGGCTTTATNCTAGAAATTAGGAACGAAGATTTTGGTNATGTTGAGAGTTGTTTTCAAAAGTACGGNCTTNAATGTTTTAATATTGGATCAACAATTGAAGGGGAAATAANAATTAACAATGCAATAAGCTTATCTACCCAACAAGCATTTCAAGCTTGGTCAGATGGTCTTAGCTCAAAATTATAATGGGGTTATTTTGAATAAAATAGATTATAAATCAGCTGGTGTTGATATTGACGCTGGAAATGAGGCTGTAGAAAAAATAAAAGACAAAGTAAGCTCAACCTTTACGAACAATGTATTAACTGGATTGGGTGGTTTTGGATCATTGTTTAGTATTAAGGATGTNGTTTCTGAATACAAAGATCCTATAATCGTCCAAAGCATAGATGGNGTTGGAACAAAAACTATCGTTGCACGAAAAATGAGAAAATTCGATACAATTGGTATTGATTTGCTTAGTGCCGCTGCAAATGATATTATTGTTTTGGGCGCCAAGCCTCTTACATTTTTGGATTATATCGCAAATGACAAACTGAATCCTGACGTTATAGAACAAATTGTAACGGGTATGGCAAAAGCCTGTAAAGAAACAGGGGTTAGTCTTGTTGGTGGTGAGACTGCTGAAATGCCGGATACATACCTTCCTGGGGAGCATGATCTTGTTGGTGTGATAACTGGGATTGTAGATAGAGATAAAATAATTGATGGAAGAACAATAAAGCCAAATGATATCATTATTGGTTTGCCATCAAGTGGTTTGCACACAAACGGATACTCCTTAGCTAGAAAACTGTTTTTCAATACTGCGAAATATAATGTAGATCAATACNTCGAGACCTTAGGAGCAACTGTAGGAGAAGCGCTGNTTGNGCCTCATATAAACTACACAAACCACATAGGAAAAATACTGGAGCTTGATGTCGAAATAAAAGGNGTTGCTCATATCACTGGAGGTGGATTGGTTGAAAACTTGCCCAGNATATTGCCATCGAATTGCAGTGTGAATATAAATAAGGGTAGTTGGCCGATATTACCAATTTTCTCACTTATGCAGGATATAGGATCTATTGATGAGGGTGAAATGTTTCGTGCGTTCAATATGGGAATAGGGATGACGATTGTGATTGATAGTCATTCAAAAGAACAAGTTTTTGACGCCCTGTCAGATTTTACCACCCCCTACGAAATAGGATCAGTATGCTCAGGTAGATGTGAGGTAGCAATTGTATAATATAGGCATAGTTCAATTTCCTGGATCTAACACAGAGCGAGAAACATACATGTCNTGTTTGCGAACAGGGATGAATCCTGTTGAGGTATTATGGAATGACTCTAAAGATAAATTGTCAGACTTAGATGGTTTTATAATCGTAGGTGGATTTTCGTACGAAGATAGGTCGCGAGCTGGTATTATAGCTGCGCTAGACCCAATAATGGATCAGATAAANGTTGAAGCTGAAAAGGGGAAGCCTATTCTAGGTATTTGTAATGGTGCTCAGGTGCTTGTAGAAAGTGGTCTTGTTCCAGGTCTAGAAAATTACAGCACGGGTATGGCTCTAGCTGATAACAAAAGGATATCCAACGGACAAGTAGTAGGCGTTGGGTATTATAATACCTGGACACACCTTAAAAGAAAATCCCCAGCTGACCGTTGCGCCTTTACAAGACATTTGAGCCCATCAGATTTATTACATATTCCACTNGCCCATGGCGAAGGAAGATTTATAGTTCCTGAAGAGNTGCTGAATGAACTTGAAAGAAATGAACAAATATCTCTCCAATATGCAGATCAATCGGGTAGGGTGATAGATGAGTTTCCAGTAAATCCAAACGGATCAATCAATAATATCGCTGCAATATGTAACAGTGCTGGTAATGTTATGGCAATGATGCCTCACCCTGAACGAACTAAAAATGGTGATGCTATTTTTACATCAATGCGCGAATATATTGAAAAAGGAAATCCTATCATAAGCCAAAAAATATCATATTCCCCAGAATTAAAGAGTCCTNTTAAATTCGAACTTGATGCGAATTCAGTCGAGTGGATAGTAGATTTGGTTATTTCTGACAATGATGCTAAATCCGTAAACAATGCCCTTATACGCTTAGGGTATGATGTGAATGTTACGAGACAAGTCCATTGGGAGATTAATCTAGATAATGTTTTAGAGGAAACATTGGAAAAGATCAGCTTATCAGGAGAAATTTTCAATTCAAATAAAGAATACATTGTNGATAAACGCAATGATTACGATGCATCTTTTCTTGTAAGGCCGGTGGATGACATCCATGGAAGAGCGAAGTACGAGTCACTTACCGAACGATTCAACATTGATGAAATTTCTTACATAAAGCGCGGAGTAATATGGAATGTAAATGTTAATAGCGGTAATTTAGATNATGTAATTAATTCAATTTTAACAACTAACATATTTTTAAATCCTCATTGCTATGAATACTTTAGAATCAAC
Organism: Fidelibacterota bacterium; assembly: GCA_002724475.1. Lineage (GTDB taxonomy): Bacteria > Fidelibacterota > Marinisomatia > Marinisomatales > TCS55 > TMED108. The sequence continues at coordinate 32,924 of PBOO01000010.1, forward strand.
TGACAAATATAAAGAGTCGATAAAAGGCTCACTAGATAATACATTAACCAACACTGAACTAGTTGCCAAATCAAAGAAGACGGGTAAAGTTCGCGATCAATATGACCTTGGAGAAAAGCTTGCGCTAATAACCACNGACCGTCAAAGCGCATTTGATAGGGTTTTAGCATCAATACCTTTTAAGGGTCAGGTTCTCAACCTAACAAGCGCATGGTGGTTTGATCAAACAAAGGATATTATTCAAAATCACGTTTTGAGTATTCCAGANCCAAATGTGACTATTGCAAAAAAATGTGATGTTTTCCCTATTGAGTTTGTAGTTCGCGGATACATAACCGGTAGCACCAGTACATCTTTATGGACGGTCTATAATAATGGTGATAGAGAATATTGTGGAAACGCCCTACCGGAAGGGCTTAAAAAAAATCAAAAACTTGATGAAAATATGATTACGCCAACNACAAAAGACGAAAATCATGACATGCCAATTTCTCCAGAAGCAATTGTGAATGATGGCTGGATGACCAGCGAAGACTGGAACTTTTGCAGTNAAAAGGCAATGCAACTTTTTGATTTTGGTCAAAGGACAGCCCTTGAAAATGGCATGATATTAGTAGATACTAAATATGAAATGGGAAAGGACAGTGATGGTAATATTGTATTGATCGATGAGATCCATACACCAGACTCTAGTAGGTATTGGATTGCCGATACNTATCAAGAGAGAATTGAAAATGACAAAGAGCCACAAAATATTGATAAGGAATTCTTAAGGCTTTGGTTTGTAGATAATTGCGATCCATACAATGACGAAACGCTTCCTGACGCACCTAAGGATCTAGTTGTAGAGCTATCAAAGCGCTATATTTATCTTTATGAGACCATCACAGGAAAATCATTTCCATTTCCTGATGAGAATATTCCAGTTAACGAAAGAATTAAAAATAACTTGAAGGATCAATTATGAAAGCCGTATTAATAATGGGCTCTACATTTGATGAGCCGCATGCAAAGAAGATAACCGATAAGCTTGATGATTATGGTATTTCATGGGAGCAACATGCAGCGTCTGCTCACAAGCAACCTCTAAAGGTTTTAGAGATTTTAAAAAACAACGAATCCGAGAAAGATCTCGTGTATATTACTATTGCTGGAAGGTCAAACGCGCTTTCCGGTTTTGTTGCAGCAAATTCAGAGTTTCCAACGATTGGATGTCCCCCTTTTTCAGATAAAGCAGACATGCTTGTGAACATACATTCAACACTTCAAATGCCAAGCAATACACCGGTACTAACCGTTATTGATCCTGGAAATTGCGCCTTAGCGGTTAAGCGAATATTTGGTGTATAATAACTAAACAATACTTAATTAAATAGGGAGAGTGTGAAGGAAACGATTTCACCACTTGATGGTCGCTATGCTCCGCAATTAGCAGTCCTATTACCATATTTTAGCGAAGCTGCGCTCATGCGCTATCGCGTTATGGTAGAGGTTGAATATTTAATTACTCTCTCAAAGGAAAAGTCTTTTTTAGGAGTTAAACCATTTCCCAAAACCCGCGAAAAGAAATATCGCGATTTGTATTTGAAGTTTGATGCTAAAGCTGCCAGGCGAATCAAACAGATTGAAAAAAAGACAAACCATGACGTTAAAGCTGTTGAATATTATCTTCGAGAAAAAATAGATAAAAAACTTCACCCATGGATTCATTTTGCACTTACTTCAGAAGACGTCAATAATTTATCTTATTCGTTAATGTGGAAAGATGCCACAAAAAAAGTTTTTCTTCCATTATTGCTATCTCTTGTTTCTGAGTTAAAGAAANTATCNAGACGATACGCTAGCTATCCAATGCTCTCAATGACTCATGGACAGTCNGCAACGCCTACAACTTTTGGCAAAGAGATAGCTGTCTTNGTAAACAGATTGNGNAGGCAATATGAGCAAGTTAAAGCGCAGTCGTTTCTTGGAAAGTTTGGTGGTGCAACCGGAACNTGGTCAACNCATGTTGNTTCNTATCCTAAAGTTAACTGGTTACGATTTGCGAATACTTTNATTAAAAAAATGGGATTAGAGCCTAATCTTGTTACAACTCAAATAGAGCCCCATGATTCATTGTCAGAGAGCTATCATCAACTCATCAGAATAAACACAATTTTAATTGATTTAAGTCATGATTTTTGGTATTACATATCCAGAGGTATATTAGAGCAAAAGCGAATNAAGGATGAGGTAGGTTCTTCTGCGATGCCCCACAAAATTAATCCTATTCAATTTGAAAATGCTGAGGGGAATCTAGGTATATCAACTGCGCTTTTAAATCACCTGTCAACTAAGCTTCCTGTTTCAAGAATGCAAAGAGATTTAAGTGATTCCACGGCATTGAGGAATCAAGGAGTTGCAATGGGACACANTGTTTTATCTATTAAAAATATTATCAATGGTCTTAAAAGAATAAAGGTTAACAAAACCAACCTATACAATGAACTTGACAGTCACTGGGAGGTGCTTGCAGAGGGAGTGCAAACTATATTAAGAAAATCGGGAAACGATTCAGCATATGAAAAACTCAAGGAATTGACGCGCGGGCACAAGGTTGATAAAGAGTTGCTTTCAGCGTTTATTGAAGATCTTGAAATACCTACCGAGGATAAANAGTTTTTACTTTCATTAACACCTCATAACTACATCGGCCTTGCTGCTGAGATTGCAAAGCTCAAATAAATGTGTGGAATAGTTGGTATTTATAACAAGTCTGGTGATGTTAGCGCTGATATCTATGATGGATTAATTCAGGTGCAGCACAGAGGGCAAGATGCTGCAGGAATCGCCACTTGGAATTCCTCAAGGATGTTTACGCATAAAGAGCTCGGCCTTGTCGGTGAGGTATTTAANCGTGATGAATTNTTAAGCCTCTCAGGAAATATTGGAATTGGGCACGTAAGATATCCTACAGCTGGATGCGATGATGTAATAGAATCACAACCGTTCTATACTGCAAACCCAGTGAGCATTACCCTTGCCCATAACGGAACTCTTATAAACAGTGAATCAATTANGGACAAACTGTTGAAGACCCACTTTTGTCAATTTAATACAAGCTCAGATTCAGAGGTCTTGCTCAATCTATTTTCGTATGAACTTTCTAAAACAAATTTTAAGAAGCTCGGTAGTTCACATGTTTTTAAAGCACTCAAAAATATTTATGAATCAATTTCTGGAGGATTTGCAGTAGTGATGATTGTTGCTGGGGTCGGGATTGTCGCATTTAGAGATAAACATGGAATAAGGCCAATTGTTATTGGCCAGAACGATAATGGTTTTATGGTTGTGTCGGAAAGCAGCGCATTAAGCGCACTAAATTATAAGTTTCTTTACGATGTAAAACCAGGCGAGGCCGTTGTGATTGGAGAAGACGGTAGGCTGACAAAGAAAAGCTTAAGCCAAAACAGTGCGCACAATCCCTGNCTTTTTGAATTTGTATATTTTTCTAGGCCTGATTCAACTATAGATTCAATTTCTGTTCACAAGGCACGTTTGAGGATGGGTGATTATCTTGGTGATAAAATCCTTAAAGAATATGGATCTTTGAATATAGACGTTGTGATACCAATACCAGATACAAGTCGAACTTCAGCTATGCAAGTAGCGCATAAAGTTGGCGCTAAATATCGTGAAGGGTTTATGAANAATAGATACATTGGAAGAACCTTTATTATGCCAGGACAGTCTGCAAGAAAAAAGTCTGTAGCTCAAAAATTGAATCCAATAGAGCTTGAGTTTAAAGATAAGAACGTGCTCCTTGTGGACGATTCTATAGTGCGAGGACATACATCAAAAAAAATTATAAACATGGTGCGAGACTGTGGTGCAAAGAAAGTGTTTTTTGCCTCGGCATCNCCNCCGGTAAGGTTTCAAAATGTTTATGGAATTGATATGCCTGCTACAAAAGAACTTATAGCTCACAACAAATCCGTCGGTCAAATCAAACGGTATATTGGTGCCGATGAACTAATTTATCAAGATTTAGCAGATTTAAAACGAGCCGCACAAATTGGAAATCCAGATATAGAAGAATTCGAAGATTCGGTTTTTTCAGGAAACTACTGCACTGGTGACGTTACTCAATCTTTTTTGAAGAACCTCGAAGCAAGTCGCGATGACTCTAGAAGGCTTCAGTAGGGTTTAGTGTCAATAAATATCCTNTTAGTTGGATCAGGAGCAAGAGAACATGCCATTGTAAGAGCATGTTCCCGATCCAAANTNGATCATAAANTTTTTTGCATTGGAAGTGGTATCAATCCNGGTATTGCAGAAAGGTGCGCTGATTTCAACGTTGCAGATTTTAATGATAAAGACATTGTTACAAACTATGCTAAAAAAAATGACGNGCATCTTGCAATCATTGGCCCTGAAAATCCACTTCAATNTGGAATTGCTGATGCTCTTTGGGAAAACGAGATAAAGGTTTTTGGGCCGACAAAGTCTCTTGCGCGCATTGAAACNTCAAANGGTTTTGCTAGAACAATGTTGCGAAAGTATGATATTCCAGGGGGTCCTAATTTTAAACGCTTTTCATCCCTTNATGGTGTAAAAGAATTTTGCTCTGAACTACAAAATGAGTTTGTGATAAAGTTTGATGGTCTTGCTGGTGGTAAGGGTGTCAAAGTNTTTGGTGAGCATTTGGATACAATCAGCGATGCTTTAAGTTACTGTAAAACCATTACCGATAAAGGCGGCGAATTTTTGATTGAACAAAAGTTTTATGGCGAGGAGTTTTCGTTGATGAGTTTCTGTGACGGTATAAANATTCAACATATGCCTGTTGTTCAGGATCACAAACGTGCATATGAAAATGATACCGGTCCAAATACTGGCGGGNTGGGGACATACTCAGACTTGAATCACTCTTTACCTTTCCTCGATTCTACAGATCTTGACACGGCAAAAAAAATAAATGAAATGACCATGCTCGCATTGAAAGAGGAAACTGGTATGGATTACATGGGTGTGCTTTATGGTGGATTTATGGCAGTGAAAGATGGNGTTCGTTTGATTGAATACAACGCTAGATTTGGAGANCCTGAAGCTATGAATGTACTATCTATATTGAATTCTGATTTTATTGAAATTTGTAAAGCTATCACTGAAAANAGGTTGTGTGATATAGATATACTTTTTGATGCCAAGGCAACCGTTTGTAAATATGCGGTACCAGAAGGATACCCAGACACCCCGGTAAAGGGACACGAGGTTGATATATCACAAGTTAAAAATCNAGATTCATTGTATTTCGCCTCCGTTGATATTAAAGATGGTAAACTTATTGAGTCAGGAAGCAGAACACTTGCAGCAGTAAGCGTTGCTGATACAATTGGATTAGCTGAACAATCTTGTGAAGAAACAATAAGTAAAATTAATGGCCCNCTNTTTCATAGGAAAGATATAGGTACACAGCCTTTGATCACTAAAAGAATTGAAAATATGAAAAANATAAGATGCTAAAACTCGGNGTTATGGGATCTACGAAGGGTACTGATTTACAAGCGATTATAGATGCTATTGAGCTTGGAAAAATTGATGCGCAAATTAATATGGTTATTTCAAACAACGAAGGTGCATTCATCCTTAAAAGGGCAAAACGATATAATATTCCATGTGANTGGATCTCTGATAGCGGTATCTCTCGAGATGAATTTGGGAAAAAAGCCACCGAACTTATGAGAAAGTCTAAAGTAGATTTTGTGTTGCTGATTGGATTTATGAAAATACTNTCTGATTCTTTTTGTAGAGATTGGTCAGATAGAATTTTAAATGTTCATCCATCTCTATTGCCAAAATATGCTGGAGGTATGAATGATAAAGTACATCAACAGGTTTTAGAAAATGGAGAGTCAGAGACTGGTTGCACCATCCACTTTGTAACCGAAGAGGTTGACAGGGGACCAATATTGATTCAAAGGAAATGTAGTGTTGATTCAGACGAAACCGTTGAATCATTAAAGGCTAAGGTTCAACATCTTGAGGGTGAAGCCTTTATTGATGCTATAACAATGCTTGGTAAAAAAACATATGCTTAAAAACATCAGTATTAATAATGAACCTATTATGGTTAAAAGAGCGCTTCTTTCTGTTTATGATAAATCTAACATTGTAGAGCTAGCCAACAGTCTGCATGAAAATAATGTTGAGATAATATCATCTGGGGGAACTGCAAGTGAGCTTAGATCATCAGATATACCTGTGGTTGAAGTCAACGATTTTACGGGTTACCCTGAAATTATGGATGGAAGAGTAAAGACCCTTAATCCNCATATCGCTGGAGGTATTTTAGGCCTTAGGAATATGCATGCAAAAGANGCTCAAGAAAACAATATTAAGAGCATTGATCTAGTAGTTTGCAATTTGTACCCCTTCCTNGAAACCGTAAAACGTGATGATGNAAGTTATGCAGATGCGCTTGAAAATATAGATATTGGTGGACCGACAATGATCCGATCAGCCGCAAAGAACGTTGGTTGGGTTTGCGTTGTGGTTGATCCAAGGGACTATAAGGAATTAATTACCTTTATAGAGAACGATGGTGGGTTACCATATGATTATAGATCGAAAATGTCACGTAAAGCATTCTCTATCACTGCAGAATATGAATCTACAATAAGCAATTACATGTCACTTGATACTTTACCTGATACTCTTAATTTAACATTTACGAAATTTCAAGATTTGAGATACGGTGAAAACCCTCAACAAAAAGCCTCTGTGTACAAAAATTCTTTATCAAAATCTGGTATATTGAATTCAACCGTACATCANGGCAAAGAGCTTTCATATAATAATATTATGGACGCAGATGCNGCGGTTNGCTGTTTAACTGAATTCAAGCAGGCTGGTTGTGTAGTAATTAAACATGCTAATCCATGCGGAGCCGCGGTTTCTGAAAATATCTACGATGCATTTAAAAAAGCACTTGATGCTGATCGCCTTTCTGCTTTTGGTGGGATAGTTGCATTAAATCGTGAGTGCAGTTCTAANATTGCAAAAATTCTAAAGGACTTCTTCGTTGAAATAGTCATTGCCCCCTCCTTTACTGTTAATGCACTCGACATATTGTCATCAAAGAAAAACCTNAGGGTTATTGAGCTTGAAAGTCTAGATAATTTTNGTGAAAAGTCCTCTTTAAGAAATATTAATGGGGGAATACTCTTACAAGAATCTGATACATTTTCNCTAGATGCCCAATCAATGAAATTGGTAACCAAAACTCCGATACCAACAGCTCAATATAGTACCATTGAATTTGGCTGGTCTGTTTTAAAGTATATTAAGTCTAATGCAATTTTAATCGTAAACGATAACGCAACGNTTGGTGTTGGAGCGGGTCAAGTAAGTCGTGTTGACTCTGTAGATATAGCTTTATCAAAAGCTGATAATAATGATGGTGCTATTTTACTTTCTGATGCTTTCTTCCCATTTAGAGATAGCATTGATAAGATTGCTAAGTCTGGCATTAAAACCATTATTCAGCCTGGGGGCTCTAAAAGAGACCAAGAGGTAATTGATGCTTGCAACGAGCACTCAATATCTATGGCATTTACTGGTTTCCGTTGTTTTAATCACTAATACTGAGGAACGCTTTGGTCAATTTCATTTGACCATGCGTTTATACCACCTGTAAAATTTATTGCGTTATACCCATTTTCAGTTAGGTATGAACATACTCTTGCAGATCTAACTCCACCATGACACATTACTACAATTTTATNATTTTTATCTAACTCAGACATTCTTTTTGGTATTTGTCCCATAGGTATATGGATATCATGATTGATTCTGGCGATCTCTAGTTCGTGATCCTCTCGTACGTCAAGTAGTTTAAAATCTTCGTTNTTATTCATCATATCGCTTAATTCTTGTGCTTTAATTGACTTCAAATTTCCTCCAATCATTAACTTCGAATTTTAATCTTCAGATTGTAAATTTACACTTCTTATTTAGGATAATTAAAATGGTTTTAATAATTGCAATGACCGCTTTTTTGCTTGTAACGTTTTTTTTCGTTATTGATGCATCAAAAGATCAATCTACTACTAGCGAACTTTCAACCTATCTTTCACCTTTTGAATCAGAGACTTACGTTCGTCATAGTTATTCTGCACCTGTAGAGTCAGTTTGGAAGGAGCTTTCTAATCTTGCTGGTTACAACTATTGGTTTCCAGGCGTTGCTAGATTACTTCCTGTTGTTGAAACAGACAGATATGTTCATAAATATTCATTTGATCAATTTGATTTTTTACCTGGATCAGAACTCACTGTAAGACCACGTGGACCTTTTCCGTCCGGTAAAGGTATGATAGCTTCTGCAGTTCCTAATAAAAAACTAGAAATGGTCATGCAGTTCAATCCATTTAATAAAGAATTTGTTTCTTTTAATCTTGAATCTCACAACGAAGGAACAACTTTAACTTGCACANGAAAAAGTTTTGGCCCTTTTTCATTTTTAACGGTTTGGGGCTTTGACTCAAAAAAATCTAAAATACTTGATAATCTTGGTTTTCTCATTCCTGAACAAGAGATTGCTAATGATGACCTAAAATCTAAAAGCGCAGATACTGAAGATGGAGCTACCGACAGTTTATTTGAAGACAGGAATCTTATGGCAGCTTACTTGGTGAATAAAACGCTCGATGGTGACGATAACATAATTAAATCAACAAAAGACGTGTATGCTAGAGGTAAAGCAAAAGCACTACTAATTAAAATAANTCGTGGTACTGCAGAAAGACCACCNATGCCGGACCCGGNTGAACAAAGCACCAGCAAAATTGAACCACCTTCAACNACTTCTGAAAGTAAAAAAGAAACCGTANCTCCTAAAGTTGATCAATCTCCTGAGGATATAATAGCTAGCGTTGTAAACAGCGCACTTGACGGTGATGATGCACCACTAAATGCTTTAGATAATAAAGTGTTACGAGCAAAAGCAAAAGCAATGATGGTTAAGATAAAAAGAGGTACAATGGATAGACCTGCCATGCCTGATACTGCTGCTGCGCCATTANTTAATGATGAATCTCAAACGGAATCACCACAANCAACAGAAAATCAATCAGAATCAACTGAAGATCTAATTAACCGGCTAGTGGCAGATGGTGTTGGCGGTAAAATGGATGAAATAAACGAACTAACAGACAAGGTTTTAAGAGGAAAAATTAAAGCAGCGATCGTAAAGGCTAAAAGATCTTCTTAAAATACAGCCTAAATTGGCGTTTTTAACGTCAATNATATTATACATATCGTGACTATTTTACCCNTATTACCCAAAAAATAAGGNTAAAAGATTTAGTCTACCTCATTTATAACTGTAAAGATCATTGATTCAACACTCAGAATAGCGCTTCGAATGGGATTATTAAAGTTTTTTTTACCAAAAAANTNGTAAACCCGCAAAAAACTAATTTTATAGATAGTTTTATATATAAGCGACCCTTTGTATTTATTTTTAATTAAAACTTTATATCGACCTTATTTAAGACATATAATTTTTACAATATATTATATTTATGTATAGTAATAAATTAATGGAATGATTTATACCATTAAAATTTCAGATAATTTATTGATTATGCAATATTACAAAATTGATCGATCGATTTACATTTGAATTAATAGTTATACTTTCAAATACTATATTGATTANTATCGAANTTTTTTAATTTTNTNAATTAATACAATCAATTATCATTANGTATTTTGCTTGAGTNGTGAATCATAAACTAATAANATCTTATTATNATNNTCTTTTATTNNNGGGGATACTTATGATTTTATTTANTGTTTTTTACCATCTTCAAATCGTTAACGTTATAATATAATAAATTNANGTTATAACTANTATTTCNCNATNATATNNANATAATTCCGANNTTCCGAANNAGTTNAGNNGGTAATAACTANNTTATTCTNTAATNTTCATCTATACGATTTTAAACTGGTATTGAANNAGCCCCTCAGATTCATGGATTTCNATACTTTTTGTTAGCNTAGTTTTTATCTTTANTTTGTTATTGCCAAACAATTTAATACCTGTNCCGAACATTANCGGGTGAGGTGTTATATACATGTCTGTTATATACTCCATAAATCTTTCGTTCGTTTTACCACCACCTGCTATAAATATTTTTTTGTACGTCATTTTAAGTTTTTTGATTATTGTATTTGGGTTATCGTACCTATGAAACACTATAACATTCCTACCAGTTAATTCATTCTGTAATGTTTTAAACGTGTTAGAACCCATAATAACTGGGTAGCCCATTGTTTGTTTTTTAAATAGTTTTAAGTCTTTTGTCCAGTTTGTGATTTCATTGCTGTGCCTTGCAATATATCCATCTAATGTGGTAGCACAAATTAGTATAATTTTCAATCTATACTTCCAGCAACTGATTTTGTCAGATTTTCTGGTTTAATGTATTTTTTAATCGCTTCGTTTATCTTCTTTATGTCTAGATCGTTTATTAGTTCATTATAATTATCTAAAAAGTCTAGTTCTCTGCCTTTTTCTGCATTTGTTAACACCCTGTCCACTAATCCAGAAGTTGTATCTAGCCCTACCTGGAATGAGCCTGTGAATGTCGTTTTCTTNGAGNTNANCTCCTCAGCTTTTACGCCATTATCGTACCAAGATTTGATTTGATCAGATGTAGCCTTAAACCCTTCATCTAATAGTTCTGGTGAAAATGTTCCCCAAGTATACCAATGTCCATTAACTCCATAACTACACCCGGCCAAACCGGAACCAATACCATAGGTTANTCCCTGTTTGTCTCTTACAGTTTGCATAAGCCTTGCTGAGAAATTTCCTCCGAGAATATATATTCCCATCATNAGGCTATANTATTCACTGTGATCTTCATTTATGTTTACAGTTTGACCAATGAACATATCGCAACTTGTTTTATCTATAATATTGAAACGAACTTCATTTTGTAAGCTCTCTTTGGGCGCTGGTGTATCAATTTTTAAATTAATGCCCTGGTCCTGCATATTTGATAGTTCACCAATTATTAATTTATTGAACTTGTCCGGGTCGACATCACCAGCTGCTACAACGTTAAATGAGCCGAGCCCATAAGCCTGTTGATGAAACTGTTTTATGTCTTCACTTGATACATTTTCAACCATTTTGATTGTATCATCAATGCTGTAACGGGCATTTGGGTGGTTTTCTGGATATAGTTCTGATAGAAAGTTTATACTCGCCTGTTTTTTGGTGTCTTCCTTTGAGCGCTTTAAATTTCCTATTANTCGTTTTTTTAAAACAGACAGCTCCTCATCTTTATAGCTTGGGTTTTGCAACAGGTCAGATANTAATGTAATAACAGTTTCAAGATCTTTTGATAGGCAGTGAGCGGTAAAGTTTATATGGTGATTGGAAACAACAAAGCTTATATCTGCGCCTAAAGATTCTAAGGTTTCGCTGATTTCATGCTTTGTTTTATTTAAAGTNCCTTTATCTAACATTGATCCAGAAAGTGAAGCTATCTTTGAATTNTAGCTCTTTGCGTGATACTCACCACCNTTTAAGCTGCCTGAAATAGTTACAACATCTTTAATTTGTGTTGGNATGACAAAAGTTGTCAAACCCTTGAGNCTTTTATCTATNAATACTTTTTCTGAAAAGGACATACGCTAGTTTTTTGGAATAAACCATCCAGTGGTGCTAGCATCTTCAAAAAGGTAGGTGTTTGCTATTTTTTTTATGTCGTCTGTTTTAACAGATTTTATTTTATCTAAATATGAGGTATAAAACTGCCAATCCCCAATTGCGATGGCTTCATTGAGTGCGCTTGCGACCGCGTAAGAACCATCTCTGCTAAACGCAACGGTTGCTTTTGTTTGAGCGATTGCTCGGTCTAGCTCCTTTTGTGTAACACCNTCAGTCTTGATTGAGTCGTACTCATTTAAAATGATATCTTCGACTACCTGCTGTTCAGTATCCGGGGTTAAGAATGCGTAGGTAATGAACAACCCATTATCTTTAAATGGAAAATCATACATAAAGAGAGATGTGGCTAAACCTTTATCAATAATTTTTCGATGAAGTCTGCTGGATTTTCCATCGCACAATATTTTACCAAGCAAATGAATTGCATGGGTATCGCTATGTAGTCCTTCTGGTGTTTTATGNGCTACAGCAACAATGCCTGCTTGACCAGAGCGCTTAACCACTACGCGTCTAGGTCCTTCTTGAAGAGGTTCTTCAGTATAGACCGTTGGTATTTTATGCTCACTTTTTTTGTGTTCACCAAAATATTTAGCAATTAGGTTTAATGTTTTTTCTTTATCAAAATCACCAATGACGGTAGCGGTTGCATTGTTAGGCCAATAATAGACATCATAAAACTCTTTTAATCTTTCCGTAGATACATTTTCAATGTCAGATCGCCAACCTATCGTTGAGTGATGATAGGGGTGAGCCTGATAGGCTGTGGCCCAAACGTTTTTATCTAGAACATCGAAAGGGCTATTCTCACCGCGCTCGTATTCGTTTCGTACAACTGTCATTTCCGGCTGTCTATCTTCATCTTTAATAAAAGAATAGCGCATCCTGTCTGCCTCAATAGATATTGCTTTTTCTAGATGCTCGCTTGGAACAACTTCAAAATAGTTTGTTCTATCATTCCAGGTAGTGGCATTAATCTGGGCCCCTATGCTTTGAAGNTCGTCCCAAATTGCNGTACCCTTTTCCTTGTTGTAATTTCTCGAACCTTTAAACATAAGGTGTTCTAAAAGGTGCGTAGAGCCAGTGTAGCCAATAGCCTCATTTCTTGATCCTACGTGGTAGGTGACCATAAAAGTTGCAACGGGGGTAGATTGATCTTTTAGCATCAAAACTTTGAGATCATTCGACTTTAATTGATATTCTTCTATTCCCTGTGATGATCGTATGTGATGATAAAGGTCAGACATAGTTACTTTTTTGGTATATANAGATCTGTAATTGTTCCCTCAAAAACTTCAGATGCCATAGCTACAGATTCACCTAGGGTTGGATGTGGGTGTACAGTAAGAGAAATATCTTCAGCGTCTGCTCCCATTTCTATTGCAAGCATTCCCTCTGAAATTATATCACCTGCTGACGGACCAACAATTCCAACTCCTAGCACTGTATTGTTATCAGGGTCAAAGAGGATTTTTGTTTTACCTTGATTCGCGCCCATAGCTATTGCTCTTCCACTTGCAGCCCAAGGAAATTCAGCTTTAGTNTATTTCGTTCCATCAAGCTTGGCCTGGTTTTCAGTTAGACCNCACCATGCAACCTCTGGATCGGTATAAACTACGCTTGGGATAGCGCGGGGGTCAAAAATAGCGGGGTGCCCACATGCGACTTCTGCTGCAACTTTTCCTTGNTGGGTCGCTTTATGTGCAAGCATCGGGTTATCAGAAATATCCCCAATAGCAAAGATATTGTCCACACTCGTTCTCTGGTAACTATCGACGTTTATAAAACCTTGGTCATTAACAGCAATATTTGTTGAATCAATATTTAGCAGGTTGGTATTGGGTTTTCTGCCTATGGCTATGAGTATCTTTTCATATTCATACGATTCGTTTTTNCCATCACGCTCAATGGTAACTTTAAGATTTTTAGATTTGTTTTCTTTGATATCAACAACTTTTGATCCNAACATGATGGTTTCAAATTGTTTTTTCAGTTTTCTCTCTAATGGTTTAACAATATCACCATCAGCACCTGGGATTAAATTAGGTAAAAACTCCACCAGCGACACTTTTGAGCCAAGCGTTGCATATACCTGTCCGAGCTCAACGCCGATCACACCTCCTCCTATAATTAACATATTGTTGGGAATGGTTTCTAGGTCAAGTGCGGTTCGTGATGTAAGTATATTTTTGTTGTCTGGTATGTTAGGAAGCGATGCAGATGAAGATCCTGCAGCAATAATACAAAAATCAAATGTTATGGTTTGTTTTGCGCCTTCCATCGAAACCTGAACCTCATCATCCGATATGAAAGTTGCGTTACCTTGAATAAAATCTACCTTCCTGGCTTTTGCCATGCTAGCTATGCCATTATTTAATTGAGAGACTATTTTATTTTTATGCTCTCTAACCGCATCAATATCTATCTTTGGCTTTCCATAGCTAACTCCCATTTTAGAAAGAGACTCGGCCTCATCCATAACTTTGGTTATGTGCAAAAGCGCTTTCGATGGAATACAGCCCCTGTTTAAACAGACACCGCCCATATGCTCATCTCTATCAACAAGGGTTACTTTTTTACCAAGATCTGCAGCACGAAAGGCAGCAGCATATCCTCCAGGACCAGCACCAATTACAAGTATTTCAGTATGTATGGATTTGCTCATAACTATTTATCTAAAAAAACCAATTCCTCTAAAATTTTCTTTAGCTCGTTTGTAAATCTTGCTCCAGCTGCACCATCAATGATACGATGGTCGTAAGACAAAGAAAAGGGCATAATATACCTAGGAAAAGACTTTTCTGATTTGGGGTCGTATATTTGCTCCCAACGGCTTTTGGATATGCCGAGAATTCCAACCTCGGGAGGATTGATTATGGGCGTAAAGAATGAACCGCCTATACCCCCAAGGCTAGATATGGTAAACGTTCCCCCTTTAAGATCGGATGGTTTTAATTTTCCATTTCTTGCACTTTTGCTTGTCGTTAGTAATTCTTCAGAAAGCTGAACAATATCCTTCGAATCAACATCTTTTATCACAGGCACAACAAGACCGTTAGGCGTATCAACAGCTATTCCAATATTGTAATAGTTCTTCAAAATGAGGGTTTCGCCAGTATGATTTAAAGAACTGTTAAACTCTGGCATTGCTTTTAGGGCTTCCACAGTTGCTTTCATTAAAAAGGGTAAGAAAGTTGTCTTAATATTTTTCTTTTGAAGATCATTGTTTATTTCGCGTCTTCTTAAATCAAGGTCTGTTATGTCCGCAGTGTCGAACTGTGTAACATGAGGTATTCCTTGCCAAGCCTCCTGTAACCTTTTTCCAGTTATTTTTTTTATTTTGCTTAGCTTTACTTCTTCAATATTTCCCCATTGGGAATAGTCAACCTCGTTATTTATGGATACAGCGGTCTTGCGATCTGCCGCCATTTGACGCTTAATATGTGCATTAAGATCATCTTTTGTAATCCGTCCTTTTTTTCCGGTGCCAGGAATAAGCTGGAGGGAAATTCCTAACTCTCTAGATAATCGACGCACGCTTGGTGATGCAAAAAGCTTGTCTTTGTCATCAGCAAAAACGGTTGTCATATCCGGTTGTTTATCGCTGGTAGTTTCTTTTGGTGTTTCTAGTTCGCCCGTAACTTCTTCAGTAGATCCAGCATCAGGTGTATTTTCTTGAGATGTGTCGCCTTCAATCTTTGCCAACACCGTTCCTACTTTGACTTCTGTACCTGGCTGTACTAAGACCTCCTTTACGGTACCAGAGACTTCGGTAGGAATTTCCATTGAGGCCTTGTCAGACTCTAACACAAGAATTGTATCTCCGTTGCTGACAGTGTCACCAACTTTAACGGAGATCTCGCTAACCTCAGCGCCTTCAATGCCTTCACCAAGATCAGGTAATATTATGTCAATTATTTTGCTGTTCATTTATACATCAATAGGGTTTGGCTTATCGGGATCTATATTATATTTATCTATAACACTATTTGCTGTGGCCGCGTCTAATTCTTTGTTCTTAATTAATGCACGTATTACGTTTAAAGTAATATAATATCTATCTACTTCAAAGAAATGTCGTAGGTTTTCTCTTGTGTCGCTTCGTCCAAACCCATCTGTTCCTAGGGCATAATATGCTCCAGGAGTATATGAAGAAATTTGTTCCCCAACCATTTTAATATAATCTGATACAGCTACGGTTGGTATCTTATCATTGGCAATACACTTTTCTAAATACGATTTTTTATTATCTTCTGATGGGTGCAATGTATTCCACCTTTCCACCTCTTCAGCGTCTTTGCGAAGCTCGCTAAAACTTGTAACATTCCATACTTCGCATTCAATACCCCAGTCCTTTGATAAAAGCTCTGCTGCTTTGTTCGCCTCATTGAGAAGTGGTCCGCTCCCAAATATTCGAGCATCTGGATCGTTTGAATCTTTGATTTTATACAAACCTTTAATAATTCCATCTGTAACGTTTTCTGGTAAGGGTGGATGTAAATAGTTCTCATTTTCAAGAGTTAAATAATAAATAACATCTTTATCTTCTTCGCACATCTCTTTAAGTCCTTGATGTACAATAGTTGCTATCTCATACCCATAGGCCACATCATACGCTTTAATGTTTGGCGTTGCTGCCGCAGCTAAATGACTGTGTCCGTCTTGATGTTGTAAACCTTCGCCGTTAAGCGTGGTGCGTCCTGCTGTACCGCCCAAAAGAAATCCTCTTGAGCGCATATCTCCAGCTGCCCAGACCAAGTCCCAGATTCTTTGAAATCCAAACATTGAATAAAAAATATAAAATGGAATCATTTTAATTCCATGGTTGCTGTAACTGGTCGCGGCTGCACAAAAAGAGGACATGGCACCTGCTTCATTGATGCCCTCTTCAAGTATCTGTCCATTTTTTGCTTCTTTGTAATAGAGAAACTGATCGGAGTCTACTGGCTCATACAGTTGGCCTTTGTGTGCATATATACCAAGTTGTCTAAAAAGTGGGTCCATTCCAAACGTTCTTGCTTCATCAGGTACGATTGGTACAATGTGTTTTCCGATTGTTTTGTCCTTGGTTAATAAGGTTAATAACCGGACATAAGCCATGGTTGTGGATATTTCGCGCTCTCCAGTTCCTTTAAGAAGCTCATCAAAGATGTTGATATCCGGTGCGCTTAGTTCGTTTGAACTGTCAGACCTAAAAGGAACCGAACCCCCAAGATCGTCTCTTTTTTGTTTAAGGTATTTAAGCTCGTTTGAGTTTTTTGAAAATTCAAAAAAAGAAGCTTTCTTTGCTTCGTCGTCTTTTAGGTCCACACTAAATCTATCTCTATAGTGAAGCATTTGATTCTCGTTGAGTTTTTTCTGGTTATGAGTGATATTCCTTCCCTCGCCAGCGTCTCCCAATCCAAAGCCTTTAATTGTTCTGGCAAGTATTGCCGTAGGTTTATCCTTTGAGTTTACTGCCTCATGATAGGCGGAATACATTTTTACCGGGTCGTGCCCACCTGCTAGCATCTGCTCTAGATCTTCATCAGAATGGTCTTTTACCATGTCTAACAGCTCTGGTTCTTTACCGAAAAATTCTTTTCTAAAATATGCTCCACCCTCAACCGTATATTTTAGCAAATCTCCATCTACAAGATCTGCGAGTCTTTCAATTAGCTTACCATTGATATCTTTTTGGAAAAGGTCATCCCACTCAGAACCCCATATTACTTTAATAACATTCCAACCTGCGCCGCGAAATGCACCTTCCAACTCTTGAATTACTTTGGAGTTTCCACGCACAGGCCCGTCAAGGCGTTGTAAATTACAATTAACAACAAAAATTAAATTGTTAAGGTTTTCTCTTGATGCAAGTGTGAGCGCACCAAGGGATTCAGGTTCATCCATTTCACCGTCACCAGTGTAAACAAAAACTTTTCTATCGCTGTCATCCATAAAACCCCTATCTATCATATAACGCATGAATCGTGCTTGATATATACCCATGATTGGACCTAGGCCCATAGATACTGTAGCAAACTGCCAAAAATTTGGCATAAGATAGGTATGGGGGTAGGATGAAAGACCACCTTCATTTGAAAGTTCTTGTCTAAAATTTTTCAGGTGTGTTGATGTAAGCCTACCCTCAAGAAAAGACCTAGCATAAATTCCCGGCGAACAATGTCCTTGAAAAAAGATAAGGTCTTGACCATTGGGGTGATCCGGGCCTTTAAAAAAGTGGTTAAAAGCAACTTCGTAAAGGGTGGCAGCGGATGCATAGGTTGATATATGCCCACCAATACCAGGTTTCTCCGTGTTCGCGCGAGTTACCATTGCCATGGCATTCCACCTTATAGCAGATCCTATTTTACTCTCTAAAGCGACATCACCAGGATATTCTAACTGCTGCTGCTTTGTAATTGTATTGATATATGGTGTGGTTGTATTAAAAGGGAGCCTTGCGCCTTTTGTTTGAGCATATGAAATGAGGGTCTCCAGTAAAAAGCGTGTTCTTTCATGTCCATGCTCCTCAAGTGCGTCCTCTATGGATTCAATCCATTCTCTGGTTTCTTGTGGGTCGTTGTCTTTGTACATTATTTTTAAAGTAAAATGAGCTTAGAAATTACAAATATTCAGCAATAAATAGCTTTGGTTTCCAAAAAGAATGTTCTCGGCAAAAGAGACAGATTAAAGACTTGAAATTAAAACGTTATTGTTAGACAAATACATTTTTGTCTTACTGCAAACAGGAGCAGATGTTAACAATATAACTTGGGATTTTGTTTTTTTTCTAATAATCTTAGCGATACCTAAAATCTTTTCTCCATCTTTCATTATAACCCTAGACTTTCTATCGATCACTATGGCGATCGAGTCTTTTACCTTGGCAAGTTTTGTCCTTGGGTTAATATTGTAGATCGTAGGGTCGATGAATTTTAAATTCATTTTATGACACCGCAACCTATACGACCTCCCGCTGCTCCGGAAGGCTGGGATGTATAGTCGTCTACCCCAGAATGAACGATGATTGCTCTGCCAATAATATTGGACTTACCTGGATTAGAAATTGACCATCTTTTAAAAAGATCCTTCATTTCAAAATTAAGTGTGTTGTCTTTGTTGGTGTTAATATTGCCAATGTCTCCACTATGAAAAGGTGGAACACCCCACTCTCCATGGTCTTCGTTAGTGGGATTCCAGTGACCACCTGCGCTTTTGCCATCCACCGAATCACAGTTTCCGTATTCATGTATATGGATAGCTAATGATTCCGAGTCAGTGTCTCTTAGTTGGACAACTAGGGTTACAAGGCCATTCTGTTCTATAAACTTTGCTACGCCGTTTATCGGGTTAGAATTAAGACCTTTAATGTGAGCTATCGCGGTTGACTTATNTGCACAACCTTGAAGTAACAATACAACCATCATTAATAATTTAATTTTCATATTTTTTAGCGGTTATTTGACCAATACATCTAAAGAGCATGTGTTATTGTTAACACCAATTCCAAAAACATTAACTCCTAAGTAGTGCCAAACAGTTGATATTGGTGCCATCCATTCGCTTAAAATTACATCTTTTCNTGGTATTATTTTAAGTGGGTTTTTATCACCTATACTCATAAATACTTTCCCTTTTTCTGTGCGATATATATTTGATACATCCGGGAATGTTGGTAGTTCCTTAAATGGGGTGTTGCCTCTTAAAAAACTAACCCCAGTTCTATTGATNTGGTCTTTTGTTTTGGTCATTTCTTCTTGACCAAAAATTCGGTCGACCAAAATTACTTTTTCAATACTGAGCGATAATTTGATACTGTTCAAATTCAATGGGTTTATTGATTGTTCTGTGGTTGTNTGGGGNTATATAAACGCATTGCCGTCTATTATAACCGAGCCATGTTGATGTTCTTGTTTATTGGGTTCCAACTCAAACTGCTCAAAGACTTTTTTTGAGCAAAAATAGTAAAGTTTCATTTTCTTGGGCCAAAGAGTGATGTGCCTACACGCACCATAGTGCTTCCTTCTTGTATGCCAATGACATAGTCTCCACTCATCCCCATAGAAAGATTGGTTAATTTTTCTCCACCATGTTCTTTGTTGAGCGTATCAGAAAACTTTCTAAGATCAACAAAGGCCTGTCGCGTTTCATCCTCATCTCTTGAAAAAGGACCCAATGTCATAAGACCATTAACGTTGATGTGGTCTAGATTCATACAGTGGATTATGTCATCGCTTAATTTTGGGGAGAACCCTTTTTTATTTTTATCACCACTTGTGTTAATCTCAAGAAGTGCGGGTATAGACTTTTTTAGTGTAGCGGCTTTATTGTTTATTTTGTTTGCTAGTTTAGATGAATCGATGGAATCAATTGTATCGAACATTTCAAGGAACTTGTTGACTTTGTTTGATTGTAGGTGGCCAATAAACCTTCTTACGATATTTGGCATATCTTTAAACGTGCCAAACTTTGATGCAGCCTCTTGAATTCTATTTTCACCGATATTGTTTATACCCAGTGAATAGATTTTTTCAATTAAAGAAAATGGTTGGGTTTTTGTTGCAGCAACAATTGTTATATCGTAACTGAGCTCATTTTCTTGTTTAGTTTTCTCTATAGTATCTACAATATGGTGAAGGTTCTTTTCAATGTTCATCAATCTTTGCTAGGCGTTTCCTGATCTGTGTCCGTATCTAACGTCATTTGTTTGTCATCTTTTTTTTCTGTTGCGCTATCTTCACTTATTACTCTGGTTATTGAGGATATGTTGGTACCATCATCAAGTTTAACAAGGCGCACACCTTGAGTAACCCTACCTATTGATCTTATGGCGCTTACCGGTTGTCTCATTAGAACGCCGGAGTCTGTTATCACTATTAAGTCATCAGAGTCAACTACCTCCATTATGTTTACCATTTTTCCAGTCTTATCGGTACAGCGCATTGTTAACACACCTTTTCCACCTCTTGTTTGTGTCCGATATTGAAGAACCTCAGTTCTTTTTCCATAACCTTTTTCTGTGGCAACGAGAATCGTACCCTCTCGCTTAACAATCAACATTCCAACCACATAGTCGTCTTTTGAACTAAGAGCTATACCCTTAACACCCATAGTTTTTCTTCCACTTGCTCTGACATCATTTTCAGAGAACCGTATTGATTTACCCTCGTGTGTTCCGAGAAGAATATCATTTTCTCCATTAGATATTCTTGCTTGAATCAGCTTATCACCCTCCCTTATCTCAATTGCATATATTCCACCTTTTCTTGGTTTTCCATACGCTGAAAGAACGGTCTTTTTTATTACACCATTTTGGGTGGCCATGACAATGTAATGATCATCATCAAATTCTTTTACACTAACAAACGCTTCCACTCTCTCATCTGGATTACAACCGATGAGATTAACAATAGCTCTACCCCTTGAGGCTCTTCCCGCTTGTGGTATATCATAGACCTTCAACCAATAGCATTTGCCCGTGTCTGTAAAAAACAACATATAATTGTGTGTGTTAGCAATGAATAGGTGTTCAACAAAATCCTCATCTTTACTCATAGCTCCTTGAACACCACGACCACCGCGTCTTTGGCTTCGGTATGTGTTTAAAGCGGTGCGTTTGATATATCCTTGGTGGGTAATCGTTAAAACGACCTCTTCCTCAGCGATCATATCTTCCATAGAAAATTCAGTGTCAACTGGAACGATTTCGGTTCTTCTTTCATCTCCATATTGATCGCGAATTTCTAACAACTCCGTTTTAATTATTTCCATTCTCTTGGTTTTGTTGTCAAGGATGCTCTTAAGATTGGATATGATTTTTATTAGTTCTTTATACTCAGAAACAACCTTATCAACCTCGAGACTGGTAAGTCTTTGGAGTCGCATATCTAAAATTGCTTGCGACTGAAGCTCAGACAAGTTAAAACTATTCATCAAACCTTCTTTTGCTTGTGATGGGTCTTTACTTCCCCGTATAACCTTAATCACAGCGTCAATATTGTCTAAAGCAATTTTTAGTCCTTCTAGAATATGGGCTCGCGCCTCGGCCTCTTTAAGTTCAAACTCTGTTCTTTTTACAACAACTTCATGTCTAAAATCGATGAAGTGGTTTAACACTGTTTTTAGTGACATTATTTTGGGGACACCATCTACAAGCGCCAATAAAATTATACCAAAGGTATCTTGTAGTTGGGTGTGTTTGTAGAGTTGATTTAAAATTACCTCTGGTACCGCATCGCGCTTAGTTTCAACAACCACGCGAATTCCATCTTTATCTGATTCATCTCGGAGATCACTTATTCCAACAACCTTTTTATCGCGAACCAGATCGGCAATTTTTTCAACCAGCGCGGATTTGTTTGTTTGGTATGGAACCTCTGTAACAACAATACTATTGCGACCCCTTTTGTTTGTTTCAATATGAGCCCTTGCTCTCATCTTAATTTTTCCACGACCTGTTTCGTATGCATCTTTTAAACCATCCATTCCCATTATAAGGCCCGCTGTTGGAAAATCTGGCCCTTTGATATGCTCCATCAAACCCTCTGTTTCTATGCTGGGGTTGTCAATAAGAGACACAAGGCCATCAATAACTTCAGAAAGGTTATGGGGTGGAATTTTAGTAGCCATACCAACAGCGATACCCTCTGATCCATTTATTAAAAGGGTGGGGACAGATGAAGGCAACACGTTGGGTTCTTTAAGTGTCTCGTCAAAGTTTAAATCCCAATCCACGGTTTCTTTGTCGAGATCTTTCAACATTTCACTGGAAAGTTTTGTCATTCTGGATTCTGTGTATCTCATTGCGGCGGCGTTGTCACCATCAATAGATCCAAAATTGCCCTGTCCATCTACCAGTTCATATCTCATAGAAAAGTCTTGGGCCATACGCACCAAAGCATCATAAACAGAACTATCACCATGGGGATGGTATTTACCTAAAACATCACCTACTATTCTTGCGGATTTCTTATAGGGTCTGTTCCAACTAGAACCAAGTTCGCTCATACCATAAAGAATTCTCCTATGAACAGGTTTAAGCCCATCTCTTACATCGGGTAGTGCTCGTGAAACAATAACCGACATTGAGTAGTTGAGATAACTCTCTTTCATCTCATCTACAATATCTCTAGGTAGTGTGTTGTCTCTATTAAAATCTGACATTAATTACTCCAAAATTATACATCTAGGTTAACGACGAACTTTGCGTTTCTCTCAATAAATCCACGCCTTGCCTCAACATCGCTTCCCATTAGGTTTTGAAATGTTTCTGCTGCCTCCGCAGCGCTTTCAACTGTTACCTTCATAAGGGTTCTTTTTTCAGGGTCCATTGTTGTTTCCCATAATTGACCAGGGTTCATCTCACCCAAACCTTTATATCTTTGAATACCAACCTTGGTGTTTTTGTTATCTTTTTTCATGCGCTCTATTAACAAATCTCTTTCGTTGTCATCATATGCGTATGATTCTTTTTTTCCTTGAGAAACTCGGTAGAGCGGGGGTAGGGCAAGGTATAAATATCCTCCATCTATAACCTCTTTCATTTTTCTATAAAAGAATGTTAATAAAAGGGTGCGGATATGTGATCCATCTACATCAGCATCTGTCATGATTATGATTTTGTGATACCTGAGCTTCTCTAAGTCAAAATCCCCTGGAGATTTTTCACCAAACTCATCCTCTGACCCACCAAACCCAGCACCTAAAGCTGTGATTATCGATTGAACCTCGTTGTTTGAAAGAAGTTTGTCTACGCGCGCTTTTTCAGAATTTATAACCTTACCCCTAAGTGGAAGTATGGCTTGTGTTCTGCGGTCCCTGCCTTGTTTAGCAGATCCACCCGCTGAATCACCCTCAACTAAATATAGTTCACAAAAAACAGGGTCTCGGTTTGAACAATCTGATAGTTTACCGGGGAGAGAGGAACCACCAAGGGCGCTTTTTCTTCGGATAAGCTCTCGCGCTTTACGCGCAGCTGATCTGCTTCTTGCTGCAAGCAGGGCTTTTTCTATAATCTTCCTACCAATTGAGGGGTTTTGTTCAAGGAAATCCAATATTCCCTCATACACCACCTTATCCACAACACCTTTAACATCGCCGTTACCAAGCTTGGTTTTTGTTTGCCCTTCGAATTGGGGTTCAGCAACCTTAACGCTTACAATAGCTGTTAAGCCTTCACGAAAGTCCTCACCTGTTAGTGTTATTTTTTCGTTTTTCTTTGTTTTAATAAGGTTGTTTTTTGAGGCGTGGTTATTCATTGCGCGTGTGAGCGCCGACCTAAACCCAGACAGATGGGTTCCCCCTTCAATTGTGTTGATGTTGTTTACAAAAGTTAAAATATTGTCGTTGTAGGTATTACCATATCGCAAAGCAACTTCAACTGGGACCTCTCCATCCTCACGATTAACTGTTATGATTTTATTATGAAGAGGGTTGTTGTGTTCGTCGAGATATTTCACAAAATCGCTTAAACCGCCCTTAAATTTAAAAACATCTGACTCTCCATCTTCAGACCTTTCGTCTTTAAGTTGAATCTCTATTCCTTTGTTAAGATACGCTAACTCGCGGAGCCTTTCGCTTATAATATCATATTCAAATCCGATAGTTTTAAATATGTTGTTGTCCGGGTAAAAACAAACCTTTGTTCCTGTTTTTTTTGCGGTTCCAACGGTTTTTAGATCTGTTTGAGGTTCGCCTATTTTATATTCCTGTCTATGAACCTTACCGTCTCTTTTTACCTCAACCCACATCCACTCAGAGAGCGCGTTTACCACAGAGACACCAACACCATGAAGACCCCCTGAGACCTTATAAGAGCCTTTGTCGAATTTTCCACCGGCATGGAGTACGGTCATTACAACTTCCACTGCGGGTTTTTTTTCTTCTTTATGAATATCAACAGGAATACCCCTACCGTTATCCTCAACAGTTACCGAACCATCTTTGTTAAACACAACGATTATTCTTGAGCAATAACCAGCCAACGCTTCGTCAATCGAATTATCTACCACCTCATACACCAAATGGTGCAGCCCCCTTTTTCCAACATCACCAATATACATAGCGGGTCTTTTTCTAACCGCCTCTAAACCCTCCAATACTTTTATGTTTTCAGCGCTGTAGTTTTTGTTTGCTTGTGTGTCACTCATATGAAACGAATCTCCTTAATTGTGTTTTTACCAAGCTTGTTGTTTAGTTGTTTTATTATATCTTGTTGTTTAAACAACAACTCTTGTCTCCATGTTGGGTTTGAAACCGAAACCGTAATAACACCGTGCTCTACACTAATTGGTTTTGTGTTTTGGGAAACCCTCTCACCAACAACGGTGTCCCAAACAACAACCGCGGTGTTTTGTTGCACACCCTTTTCTAAACCATGGTTGTTTAAAAGTGTTTTTATAGATTGGTTTAGTTTTTCCAACTTCTTACCAGATGAATTGTTTTGTTGTTGGGGTTGTTAATATCTATTCCGTGTTGTTCGGCTGTTATAAGATCTGTGTTCGTTATAAATGTTTGCCCAGAGCTTTTAATCAAATCAAAAATTGCATTTCCCCTTTCAAGGTCTAGTTTTGAAAAAAGATCGTCAAGCAGTAAGGTTGGTTTTTTTCCGGTTTCGATTTTTATAAATCCATGCTCAGCAATTTTAAAAATAAGAAATGTTAGTTTATGTTCTCCTTGAGACCCATAAACCCTCAGGTCTTTGTTGTTAAAACTGGTTGTGTATTTATCAAGGTGGGGGCCGGACAGTGTTCGCCCTAAAAAAAGTTCTTTTTCNAGTTTTTCATNAAGGNGNTTTTTGAACCGGTTTTGANTGGTGTCGCTTGGACANTCAAGACTTACTGTAATATCAANTTTTTTNTTATAACCACCACAAACACCTTCNATNTTTTTGTTAAATTTCGAATGNAGCAACTTTCTTTCTTCCCATANTTGACAACCATATTTTATAAGCGGGTTGTTCCATATCTCTATTTCGTGTTTGTNTTTTTGTTGTTTAAGAAGAGTGTTCCTGTTTTTAAGGGCAGTGGAATAGTTTATCAGGTTGTTAAAATAAGTTTTTGATATATTAGAAAAAACCCTATCAAAAAACCTTCTCCTTTCTGAGTGNGGTCCTTTTGTTATTTTCTCTTCTTCTGGGGAAACCAAAACGGTTGGATTTTTACCAACAAGGTCTTTTGTGGATTTTTCGATGTTATTTATTTTGATTTTTTTTGATGGTTTTTTTGTTTGATGAAAAACCATGTTTTTATCACCAAAAACAGCTTTTACGATCGCCTCTTTTTTATTTGATGTTATGGTTTCTATAAGTCTGTTTGTTTTAAAGCTTTTTCCGTTGCTTAAAATATGTACCGCTTCAATGATTGAGGTTTTGCCAGAACCATTCTCACCCCATATAATGTTGATTCCAGGAGAAAAATCAAAAGCAATATCTTCATGATTTCTAAAATTAATCATTTCGATTTTTTTAATAGACATTACCTTTTTTTAAGACGTTGGCTTGGTTTTTAGTTTTTAAANAAGGCAATCTAGTCGTTAAGTCGTATCGGCATTAATAACATGGTTANGTTTTGATTTTCTTTTTGTTTCAAAGGTAAAAATAGTGCGGCACTAATTGGTGATTTAAGTTGGATGGTTATTTCTTCTGAACCAATATGTGACAATACGTCTTTTAAATATGCTGCATTATAACCAACTGTAATATCTTCACCTTGGTATTGCCCTTTAATTTGTTCGTTAGCTTTTGTTGATTGTTCTGCGTCTTCTGTTGAAATAATCACATCTTCACCCTTTAAACCTAGTGCGATTTGATGGGTGGATTTGTTCGAAAAAATAGAAACCCTTTTTACAGCTGATAATAATTCTTTTTTACCAACAACAAGGCTTTTATCGTTGTCTTTTGGAATAACCGAATCAAAATCGGGAAATTTNTCATCTATAATTCTTGTAAAATATTGATCAGATCCAATGGTTGTGGTTAAATGGTTTTCACCTAAAGATANTTGAACACTATCAACATCAAAACCAACAGAGAGCAGGTTAAGAAATTTTTTAGGAACAATAACATCTCCAACATTGCTTCCAAGGTCGTTATTGGTGTTTTCATATTTAACCAACCGGTGCCCGTCNGTAGCAACAGCTGTAAGAGAGTTGTTATTAAATTTAAACAAAACACCAGTGAGCGCAGGTTTCAAGTCATCCTTACTAACAGCAAAAGAGGTTGTATTGATAATCTCTTTTAACNCTTCACTTTTAATTGAAAGACTGTTCTTTGATTCAACAGATGGTGTGTTGGGAAATTCATCTGAAGGTTTTCCTACTATATCGTAATTTCCATTATCTGTAGAAATATTAATCTTATTACCACTATCAACCTTTATCTCTAAACGTGAATCATCCATAAGTTCATTAGTTATATTTAATANCATTTGAAGTGGCGCTGCAACAGAACCAANAGACTCTATGCTTGCGGCTAGCTTAACAATGACGGTTATTTCAAGATCTGTAGATTTTATNGTTGTTGATTCTTCACCAACATCAATCAAGACAGAGTTTAAGATGGGTAAAGTAGCGCGGCTAGGTGTAGCTTTTGAAAGTTTTTGAAGTGCGTTTTGAAGTTCGTTTTTAGAGGTTGAAAATTTCATTTAGGTAAAAANTTTTTTTAATTGATTTAATAATNATTTAACANNTTAAATCAACGACACAATCTTACCTAAAAACGTGTTTTTTATCAAGTTCTTTTAAACCTTAAACTGTGTTTTTACTTTTAAAAATAAACATAATATAAAAGATTATTTTTATTATAAGNGGTGCAAAACATAAACTTTTTTCACCCCACTTAATCCATACCTGATTATTAATCTTTTTTTAACAAACCTTTAAACAATAACTTGATGTGGAAAAAACACCAAACCNTGTGGAATACTTTAAAATTATTAACANAGAAAAAGTTTTAAATAATCAAACCTTGTCNTTGTGGATAATTTATGTGGAAAGATTAATTGTTTANTGAAATATAGACGTTCTTTTTAGATTTTTCTATCCACATCTCAAACCATTTTGACTGTTTTTGGTTTAAAGCCATGGATTCAATTTCTGTCCAATGTTTGGAAAGATTTGCTCGNCCACCAGGCTTAAAGGCCTCTAACCAAACAAGGTGATACCCTAAATCCGTTCGCACCGGCCCAGCGCAAACCCCGCTTTCAATTTGGTTTAAAATCATACCAAACTCTGGTATTGGATAGGTTTTTGGGTTGATCCAACCAAGGTTTCCACCAGACTCCCTGGTTTCTTCATCTTTAGAGTGTTTTTTTACGTTTTCTATAAAAGNGTTTAATGTTAAAGAAGAATCTTTTANGGNTTGAGCTTTTTTGTANGCNNTAGACTCATCGGCTTCTGTTGTTGGTGGGGTTATTAAGATGTGGCGCACATTTATCTTATCACCTCTTATTTCCTCTGTTTCAATAATATGATAACCAAAATCTGTTTTAACTGGTTCGCTNATTTCCCCAGGTTTAAGATTAAAAGCCACAGACTCAAACTCCGTAACAAGCGTTCCTCTTTTTAAAAAACCCAAAGAACCACCCGCCTGTTTGGCGCTTGGGTCTTGAGAGTATTTTAAAGCCATCTCAGCAAAAGTATTTTCCTTGTTTA
This sequence comes from Fidelibacterota bacterium, assembly GCA_002724475.1. Lineage (GTDB taxonomy): Bacteria > Fidelibacterota > Marinisomatia > Marinisomatales > TCS55 > TMED108. The sequence goes on from PBOO01000010.1 coordinate 61,281, forward strand.
ATATTTTCATCCTTATTTCTTTTAGGAGATCTGTTGTTTTTTTTATTTGCTCCTCGCCCGGCTCAATATCGATAAGCAGGTGCCTTATTTTTGCNGTTGTTGGAAAAANTGGAATACTGTCTTTGTAGCTGTTAAAAAAAGATTCAACATCACCCCTATTAACTCCAACTTTTGACATNAAAGTGCGTTGATATTTTTGTGTTATCAGCATATCTTTCACATCATACCAATACTCTCTTTTAAAAACCCTAAGCGGTTGGCCGAGCGCAGCTTCAGCGGCTTCCTCACCACCCGCTTGTTGAATTATGTTGTCAACCTGTTGTTGGAGCGTCCTGTCTACCTCTTTATCATCTACTTCTACAGAGTCTAACTCCGCCATTATTAACACNACCTTTCTGTTGACAATTGTGTTGATAATATCGTTTTTTAAACTCTGAATTTTTAAACCATCTTTTCTTGGGTCTAGTTTTTGCTGAAAAACAGCCATGGCTAAAGACTGGTTCACATCACTCATTAAAACCACCCTGTCCCCAACCACAGCAGCTACACCATCAATTTTTTGACCAACAGTGTTTTGTGAAAAGGTTGTGCTAAAAAAACACATCAACAACACAAACAGTTTTTTAAGGTTTTGCATATTCTACCCCCAGGCTATCTATTATTTTTTCTTTTAGTTGGTGGTTTTTGATAGCTAATAGTTTTGCTTGGATTTCATCGCTCACAAACACCAGGTCTTTTAAAGTTCCTTTGTTAAACTTTTCAAGAATGTAAAAAACGGTGAAACCATCATCTTGTTGAATAATGAGAGAATTACTTTTTTTAACCCCAAACAACCTTTTTGACAAACCCTCTTTTAAATTTCTTCTTTTAAAAACAGCTCGCTCGGGCTTGTTCTTTGATATTATCTCAGACGCTTTTTCACTATCAAGAGCGTTGCGATCAAGGGTGGTTTTGATTTTAATAGCCGTGTTTTTGTTTAGTTTTTTAAAAACCAATACCAAAACCTCATCATCTTTCCTTTTAAACTCCGTTTTGTGTTCGTTATAAAAACTATCTATTTCTGTCATGTTCACAGCAACACGCCCAACCATAAGCTTTTGAATATATTTGGCCGCTATAATTTTCTTATTAAAACCCAAAACCTCTTCCATTAGGTTTTGGTCGTCGACAAAACGATCAATAACCGCTGCTCTATAAATTGGATCGTTTTTACCTGCTTCGTTTTTTGAAGCACAAGACAAAAACACAACACACAAAATATTATATAAAATCTTCACCCGCAAAATTACCCAACATCAACACCAGAAAACAACACAGCAAAATCGCGAACCACCANAACCCAGTCTACGTTTTCTTCTTTTTCAAAAACAACACACAAACCCAACCTGGTCTTTTCAAACTTGTGGGTTAGTTTGTTTTTCTGGGCCACCTCACCAACCTTTTTAATTATATCGTCAACCGATACACCAATANTTTCTCCAATTGTTATTTTAACCACAGACCTATCAACAAAACATTTTTTTATAAACGCACCATCTAAGAGGCTCCGAATTTTTGCAATTACAAACAAATCTTCCGTTTCGTGTTCGGTGGGTCCAAACTGGTCCTCTAACCGTTTTTTTATTTCATCCACNTCTTTTTCTGTAGCTGCGCTTGAGATTTGTTGGTANTAGTTTAACCTGTCTTGAGCTAGTGGCATGTAGTCTTTGTTTATAAAANCCCTTAGGTTTGTGTTGATAACAACTTCTTTTTTTTGCTCCAACACCAAGTCTCCCGACCTGTCAGACAACACATCTGATAAGATCTTATTGTACAAATCCAAACCAACACGTAACATTTGACCGCTTTGTTCGTGACCAAATATGTTACCAGCGCCCCTTATTTCAAGATCTTTTATGGCAACACCATAACCNGAACCAAGACTGGTATAATATTCTAATGTTTTTAGTCTTTTATACGCATCGGGAAGTAGTTTTATTTTTTTAGGTATGTATAAATAACAAAAAGCCTGCCTGTTTCCACGACCGACACGACCACGTATTTGGTAAAGCTGNGATAACCCAAAATTTTGAGAGTCGTTTACTATAATTGTGTTAGCGTTCACCACATCTAATCCCGACTCAATTATTGTTGTGCAAACCAATACATCAACTTTTTTGTTGAAAAAACCTAAAACGGTTTTTTCAAGAGGCCCGCTTGCCATTTGGCCGTGCGCCCCCCTAACAACNATGTTTGGGAACATTGTAGATATTTTATCTACAATAAAAGGCATACTCTCAATTTTGTTGTGTACAAAATAAACCTGACCACCNCTTCCTNTCTCGTACTCAATCTTGTTTTTAATATCAACCCAATCAAATCGACGAATATAGGTTTTGATTGGTTGTCTGTTTTGAGGTGGTGTTTCAATTTTAGACGTATCTCTAATACCCACCAAAGACTGTTGAAGGGTTCTTGGTATGGGTGTTGCTGTTAAGGTTAATACATCTACCCGGCNCTTCATTTTTCTTATAACCTCTTTATGTTTAACACCAAACCGATGCTCTTCGTCTATAATTAAAAGTCCCAACCTGTCGGTTTTTACATCTGTGCTTAGCAACCTATGTGTTCCAACCAAAAGGTCTACATTGCCTTGCTCATATTTTTCCAAAATACCTCTTTGTTGTTTTTTACTTTTAAACCTAGACAACAACTCAACATTTACACCAGCTGGAGACAACCTGTTTACACAGTTTATATAGTGTTGATCAGATAAAACCGTCGTTGGTGCAAGAAAAAACACAACCCTTCCAGAGCTTATTGCCATTATGGCGGCTCGTATAGCGACTTCTGTTTTACCAAAACCAACATCTCCATAAATCAACCGATCCATCGGTTTGTCTGTTTTTAAATCTTTATAAACATCATCAATTGCTTTTGATTGGTCTGGGGTTTCTTTGTANGGAAAACCATCCACCACCCTCTTTATAAGTTCTTTATCCCCACTATATTCAAAACCCCTNGGTTTTTGTTTGTTCATATAGTTTTGAATTAGATAATCAACAACCTTTTCAACACTTTTCTTTGTGGTAAGTTTTTGTTTTTCCCACGCACCGGTCCCTATTTGTGTAAGCTTTGGCTCTGCNCCACCAATGCCAATATATTTATGTATTCGATCAAACTTATTTATCGGCACATAAACACTAGAGCCTCCAGGATATTCAATTTTTATATTCTCTTCACCTGAGTTTTTTCCACCAACAATCTCTAAGCCGCGATAGATACCCAAACCATAATCTTGGTGCACCAAAACATCACCCCAGTNTATATCATCTAGTTTGTATACTTTTTTTTGTTTAACACCACCAATCTCAATAGGCCCTCTTTTTTGTGGTTGTTTTCCATCACCCACTAAAAGTATATCTAGGTCTCGTGATAATATATTACTCTTCAACGACCCTTCGGTTGCGATTGCATTGGGGTGGTCCAGTGTGGTTTTCCCATACACAAAAACACCACGCACCTTTTTTGATATATTAACCAGGTTTTTGTGTGTATCGACAGTTTTCTTGTTTGTGTAGCTAAAATCTTCACTAAAAATATCAAATACAGGTAATTTTTCAAGCACCTTTGGTTGGTTTATGTGTGTTATGTATAATATTTTATCGACCCTATTACATAAAATATCGTATAGTTTATTGTCGTTAACACTCTTTTCAATCACCATGGGTTGTTGAATATCTATTTTTTGTGTTTGTTCTATCGACTCTTGCGTTCCAATATCAAACTTTCTGATCGAAATAACAGTGTTTCCATCAAATTCTATGCGCACAGGGTGTTTTTCTAGGTTTGGAAATATATCTACTATACCACCGCGCACCGCATACATTTTTCTTGATACACACCAATCTGCGTTTCTATATCCCCATTTTTCTAGTTTTGGTAGTAAATCCGATCTAACTATATCGTCACCAGTTTTTATTTTTATTGTTTTTACTTTGTTAATCTTTGGTGCCGGGTCGTTTATTGAATTAAGCGTAGCAATATACACCCCTTCTTTGTTGTTGCTTATGTTTTTTATACCTGTCTCGTATTGTTCAGACTCCTGTGTTGCAAATTCCTTTATATCTTTATTTCCCGCTATTGATTCATAAAACACATTAATTCTATCATCGTCCATATATACCAAGTTGTTTTTACATGTTTCGAGATGTTTTATATCGTCAAAAACAAACAGCGACCTCTCTTTTTCTTTGTGGATTGCCTGCACAACAAACGCCGTTAGGTTCTGGTCTGTCATATTAATAACGACTTCGCTTTCCTTTGTAGCGGTTAATATATCTTTTATGATTTTTTGTTTATATATATGGTCTATCGGGTTCATAATTGTTTCACGTGAAACATATTATTTTAATAGCATGACCGATAATATTGATATGTCTGCTGGTGTTATTCCTGATATTCTCATAGCTTGACCCAATGTTTCTGGTCTAATACTGTTAAGCTTTTCTCTTCCTTCGTTTGAAATGCTTTTTATATCTTTATAGTTGAACCTTTTGGGTATCTTAATTGTTTCGTTTTTTATGATCTTATCAATGTGTTTTTGTTGTCGTTTTATATAGCCCTCGTATTTCACTATTGCTTCTGTTTCTATTAAAACCTCATTTGTAAATTGGTCTGTCTTTATTTTTTTTGTATCTATTAATTCTATTATATCTTCAATTGATATGTTTGGTCTCTTCAATATGTTTTTTATATTTTTTTTCATATCAACTTCTTTTTCATTTACCCTTTTTAATATTGGGTTAATTATTACTGGCTCTACAGCTGTGTCCAGCAGCTTTTCATATTCACTTAATTGCTCCAGAACCTGTGCAATGTTTCTTTGTGTTTTTTTATCTAATAGCTCATGTTCATTGCTCTTTGCAAACAACCTTTTATGCGCATTTGAGTATCGTAACAATATTCGATATTCAGCCCTGGATGTAAACATTCTATAGGGTTCTTCCGTGTCCTTTGTTATTAGATCGTCAATCATTACACCAATATAGGCTTCATCCCTAGCAAGCGTAAAACCCCCTTCTTCTCTTACATAGTTTTTTGAGTTGATACCAGCAATTAATCCTTGAGCGGCCGCTTCTTCNTATCCTGACGTTCCGTTGATTTGACCAGCAAAAAACAACCCCCCAACTGCTTTGGTCTCAAGTGTTGATTTTAGNTGAGATGGAAGCAGGAAATCATATTCTACTGCGTANCCTGGTCTTAAAAGCACCACATCTTCTAGACCACTAATTGTCCTTAGCGCTTTAACCTGTATGTATTCAGGTAGGCTTGTAGAAAAACCGTTAACATATATTTGGTTTGAACCTTGCCACTCTGGCTCAAGATACAACATGTGTGTTTCGTGGTCTTTAAATCTGTGTATTTTATCTTCAATAGAAGGACAATACCTGGGTCCAACACCACCCACATCCCCAGAAAACATTGGGCTTGATTTAAGGTTATCTTCTATGATGTCCTTACATTCGAGCGATGTATAAACCGTATGACATGGAACGTTTTTTGGTGTGAATTTTATGGTGTTATATGAAAAGGGTGTGGGGTTGTCATCCCCCGATGCAACCTTCATATTTTTCCAATTTATTGAAGCAGCCTCAAGTCGAGGAGGTGTGCCTGTCTTTAATCTCCCCGATCTAAAACCGTACGACAGAAGTGATTCGGTTATTCCTTCTGCGGCGTTTTCACCCATCCTTCCCGCTCGTATTTTTTTCTGGCCNACATGAATCAAACCATTTAGAAAGGTTCCGCAGGTAAGTATAGTAGATCTACACTTAATCTTTAAACCATCGCGCAGTAAAACACCCTGTATTTCNTCATTTTTTATAATAACATCAACCACTTCACCCTCTATTAAAGTAACGTGTTCAAGTTGGTTAACGGTTGATGTGATAAACGATTCATAGGTTCGCTTGTCCACTTGTGCACGAGGCGACCAAACCGACTTCCCTTTTGACCTGTTTAGTATTTTGTATTGTAAAGCGCTATGATCAGTTGCTTGAGGCATTACCCCACCAAGAACGTCAATTTCTTTAACAATTTGTCCTTTGGCAAGACCACCAATAGCAGGATTGCAAGACATGCGCCCTACAGCCGCCGTATCGATAGTAACCATGGCGGTCTTTATATTAAAGCGATTTAATATATACGCAGCTTCAACGCCAGCATGTCCAGCACCACAAACAACAACATCGTATGATTGAACATGTTTCACGTGAAACTATTTTCCTACACACATTTTACCAAAGACGTTGTTAAGGATGTCATCCGCGGAGGTTTTGCCTAAAAGGGTCTCAAGGCTGTATAANGAGGCTCTTAATTCTAAAGATACGATTTCTAAATCAGGATAGCTGTTGTCAAAACATTTTAGTGAAAGCGAAAGTGATTCAAGGCATTTGTTTAGAGCCTCTTTTTGTCTAGCTGTTGTAAGGTGGGGGGTGTTGGTAGAAACCGAATTAATTAGCAGTGTTTCTTTGATCTTTTTCAACAAAATATCCACATTTTCCCCGTTTTTTGCAGATATATGTATAATAGAATTATTATCTAGCGTTTTTTTGTGTAAGTCGATTTTGTTAAGAATATTAATACAAGGGACATCATAATCAGTAAAATAATCATATTCTAGATCATCTGTAACGTGCAATACAAGATCAGACCTACTTATCGNATCAACTGCTTTTTTTATTCCAAGGTTCTCAACTTTATNGTCGGNAATATGAATTCCGGCGGTGTCAATGAACCTTACTGGAATTCCATCAATATCAAGGACAACCTCTACTAGGTCTCTGGTGGTACCAGGCTGATCACTCACAAGCGCTTTTTCAAGCCCAGAAAGCTGATTTAATAATGTTGACTTACCAACATTGGGTTTTCCTGTGATTACTACCCGAATTCCATCATTTAAGAGCTTTCCAATGTTGTATGTGGATAATATATCTTTAAAATCTTGATGAACTTCGCCTATCTTGTCTTTGCAGTTCCTATAAAAACTATCAGTTATTTCATCCTCAGATATATCAATTGCATGCTCAATATCTGCAAGTATAGATATTAGCTTGTTTAGTGTGTTGATTAAAGTTTTAGAAAGAACACCATCAAGCGTGTTACTGTGAATTTGAGCTGATTTGGTTGTTTTTGACTCAATTAAGGAAGCTATGGCCTCAGANTGAATAAGGTCTATTTTACCATTTAAAAATGCTCTTTTTGTAAACTCACCAGGCTCAGCTGGTCTTACGTCATGTTTTATAATCTCNTCTATTAGTCTATCCACAACTGAGGGACTNCCATGACAAGAAATTTCTATTAAATCATCACCAGTATAGGACCTAGGTGATTTAAAAAACGTAACAACACATTCATCTATTAGTTCGCCACTAGATGTGCGAATTTTAGATANAACAGCGCTACGATCTTTGAGCTTGGCATTGGGNGCTAACNTAGAAAGAGTTTCAAGTGATTTCGGTCCATTAATGCGTACTACCGCAAGGCCGCTGTGTCCGTATGGGGTTGCGGGCGCCACAAAGGTAGCATCCCCATTAATCATTTTTTTGACGTACCAGCAACTGCAACAGCGGGCTTAGGCATGAAGTATTTTTGCTGGATAATTGATAATAGGTTGAATACAAAATAATATAGATTNAGACCAGAAGGGAAACTATAGAACAAGAATAAAAAGAATACATTCATCACATACATCATGGTCTTTTGATTTGCGTCAGCATTTGGAGCAGCCATCATCTTCTGTTGGATAAACATTGTAGACCCCATTAGTACTGGTAAAATATTGATAGGAAAGCCCGCAACCTCTACCAGGGTGTCTGGCACACTAAGATCAGAGATCCAACCAAAAAAGGGAGCACCACGAAACTCAATCTTTGAGCGAAATATAGAAAAGACAGAAACAAGGATGGGCATCTGTATCAACATTGGCAAACAACCCCCCATNGGGTTTGCGCCAGAATTACGGTACAGCTCCATTTGAGCACGACTCATTTTCTGAGGATCGTTTTTGTATTTCTCTTTCAACTTCTGAATCTGAGGAGCAAGCTCCTGCATCTTTCGTGATGATTCGAATGTTTTTACAGTTAATGGATTTAGAAGCAGTTTTATAAGAACAGCGAACAAGATAACGACTAATCCATAATTAGGAATGATAGCGTGCATCTTGGTTAGCAACCAACTAATAACCTGACCAATAGGTCTAAAAAGGGCCCAGCCTAGATCAACGTTCTTTTCAAGACCAACATTAAAAGCACGAAGGGATTCATAGTTTAATGGACCTATGTATGACGTAAATGCGTTACTACTGTTAGTAGAAAGTAAAAGTTCAGTATTGTATACGGGCATTTGACCCACGAGCTCGCTGGTTACCGTGGCGCCAATAGCAGGCTCTGTTGGCACAATAGCAGCAATGAAATACTTTGTTTTGATTGCAGACCAAAGGGTAGACCCTTTTTGCGTTTCAGTGCTAGGCTTACCTTTTTTAGGTTTAGAACCCATTCGTTCTCCACCTAGCGATGCATAACCCTCAAAAAACATATAATCATTTTTAACATTCTTTTCTGTTGGGGGCAAACCACCATTCCAAGAAAGTGAGTACTGATTGCGTGATATAAATTTAGATGGACTTGAAAAGGATATATCGACATCAATAGAATACGAATCNGGGTAGAAGGTATATGTTTTGGTAATTTCTTGTCCAAGGTGAGNGGTATAAAAGGTAAGAGCTTGTTTGCCGCGCTCTACATTGAGNGAGCTTATATTCTCCTTTAAATTCCAATTNTTATCNAGAATAANCTTATCACCATCGATCGAAATAAAGGATAATACCATATTNTTNGTGTTGTCTGTANTAATTAGGCTAACCAGTCGATCCTCATGATCNNNATAATTAAACAGTTGATATTTGCTGAAAGAGCCGCCACTTTTATTGCTTAACTCTAAATCATAAAGACCATTNGTAACNCGAACGGTTTTTAANGGACTGTCACCTTTTTTAAAAGAGCTTGGTTGCTTNNNGGTTGTAGTNGGTGNAATGGTCTCATCTTGATATTGCTCAATANTTGCGACCTGCTCATTTAAGGCNGTTGGAGCAACTATACTCATNTACCATGGGTAGAAAACAATGATCAACCCTATTAAAAGAAATGCNAATAATGACTGTCTATCCATAGCAATTAAGCTGGGTCAGC
>PBOO01000051.1 GCA_002724475.1 Fidelibacterota bacterium
GCTGTATATGGAATACCAGAATACCTCCCATTGGACGAAAAACACCCCTTAAAGCCTATAAATCATTATGGTTACACAAAACTTCAAACAGAAAAAACTATCGATATTTACGGCAATGAAGGGCAAATTAGCTATGCTAACCTTAGGTATTTCAATGCAGCTGGTTACGATAAGCGCGGCAAAATAAGTACAAAAGAAAGAAACCCTGCAAATCTTATACCGTCAGTAATGGAGGTTGCTTCTGGAAAAAGAGACAAATTGTTAGTTTTTGGAAATGACTTCGACACTGTAGATGGTACTGGGGTAAGGGATTACATTCATGTTTCGGATCTAGCTAGGGCACACTTACTTGCTTTAGATCTAATATCAAACAACAACTCAGCCACTATTAATCTTGGCTCTGAGAGACAATATTCAGTTTTAGAAGTAATAAAATTAACGGAAAAAATTTCTGGAAAAACAATTCCGTATGAAATTGTTGAAAGAAGAGAAGGTGACCCAGACAAGATCTATGCATCCTCGGATTACGCTAAAGACATTTTAAATTGGTCAGCAGAAGAATCTGATCTCAAGAATATTATTGAAACAACCTGGCAGATATATAAATAATCTCTTAAGTTTGCTTCCCATTTAGGGCCCATAGCTCAACGGTTAGAGCACCGCACTCATAATGCGTAGGTTCCAGGTTCGAATCCTGGTGGGCCCACATCTTTATTAACTATCAATGATTACAGAACAATCCCCCATTTACCAGGGGATTTTCTTTATGCATACCGTTGCAAAGATTTGACAAGTTTATAAATTTACCTTATACATATCAGTATACACAAATTGTGTATTTATCGACGATAATTGTTTATCAACATTATTTTCAATGATATTTAAAAGATCAATCGCAGAATTTTTCATGTCGTGAAGAACATAGCTTTGATATGCTGAGATCCTATCAATTGCCTCAAGAATAAATTCATTAAATCTTCCTGATTTAAGAATAAGGATTTTATCTTCAAGTCTTTTCTGATTTTGCATGATAGATCTAAATTTGAAAAAATGCTTATTCAAAAACTCATCAAACATAAAATTGTTTGCCTTAATTCTTTCGTAGCTGTTCTGGTAGTATTTACTCAAAACTATTATTAATTCTAGGTCGTCAATATAATTTATTCTTCCACTATTCAATGAGACGAGATAGGAAGAGCCCATTGGAAAAAAAGTATAGCTAATATTACCATAGTTAGAAAACAACTTTTCTTCGTCTAGATTGCTTAATTGGATTTTGTTGTTTATTATATCCAAATAAAGGTTCAGTTGATTTAGCCCCCTTGTTTTTAAACTATCAATTCTTTGAATTTCGTAAAGATCTTTTTTTAGATCAGCTCTGATACTGATTAGGTCTTTCTGTAAAGCTAGTTGAATTTCTTTTTTCTTTGAATTTTCATCAACATATAAGGATAATGAAATTCCTAAAAGTACAGCTATGAACTCAACCCCTCCACGAGCAAGTAAACTTTTCATATTTTTTTAATCAATTTCTTCATTTGAGGTATTATAAACCTTTTTATCTCTAAAAACATAAATGCCAACAATGCATAGTGTAAAGATGAAATCTGGCTGGATGTATCCTTTGTTTTCAATGCTAAAATTGCTGTCAAAGCTCCAACTAAAAGTGATATTGATAAACCTGAAGATGATGTCTTCTAAGGGTTTGATTCCAAAACCGTCTAAAAACCAAAAAATAACTAGTGATGCTGCGATAGTTAGAAATCCCTTTTGGATCTGATTAAGACCTAGCAAAGCTTTTTTTATGCTTTTCATAAATTCTCTGACGATGAATACACATAATGTGTATGAAAATAATCAATAAAATCTTTATGATTCACTTTTTGATTTCTTATAGATAGTTAGTCCAAAAATCGAAGNTGCAATGCTTGTTATCANCGGAATAACTATCCCCCAGTTAATTGTAGTCCATTCCATTTGACGAGGTTTTCTNACTGAACCAATTTCATATGAATGGTGAATTATTATGGAAAAGCCGCTAGCAGAAATATTNAGNANNAGAACTGCAACAGAAACCAATATTATAGATNCAAGGATATAAATTTTGNTGTTCANAGTTNNTCTGGNGAGATTTCTTNGATTTTAGCATCAAGATCTTCNATGTCCTGCTCGAGATTATCTATTTTTACTATTATGCTGTCAAGAAACTTTAATCTCAAGTAAACTGTATTAACATCTCTATCTAAACTCTCGATCTTATCCTTCAAAAATACATTTGTAACGTCTGCAGGCTTTGCTTGAAACCTGTTCACAGCTATTTGATAGATGTTCAATGCAAGGAGAATTACAATAAGTACGAATTTTGTATCAATTTTGTCCATTTAGAACATCAATTTAACTGAGAAATACATTTTTCACCATCATTTGAAGATGTGTTTACATAATTAGTGACAGGAAAGCTTACNAATCCGTCAATATTATNNNNAAGAAGACTNAGNGGNTCTGANTGAGGGTTNTTTACNGNTATCCACGGATCAANNGCTTCTTCATTCAACATTACNGGCTCTCTGTGNTGTATATGCTTTAGCGAGGGTCTGGCTTNNTTGGTAATTATNGTAAAAACTAATTTTCTATGNCCCTGANCATCGATATCCCATTTNCATAAACCTGCCATTGGGAGTATTTGATGGTCCTGGTGCTGAATGAANTGGGGGGTTTTAGAATTTTCTTCNTGCTTCCATTCGTAAAAACCATCTGACAAGACAATACACCTATTTNTNTTNATNAAATCCTTAAANGAGGGTTTNATATGNAGCGTCTCTGCTCGNGCATTGAAAATTGGTCTTCGCTTGCTATCAAANCCAAATCCCCAGCGCATTGTATGAATGATGCGTTTATTTGTTTTTACTAAAATTAAGGAATTTTGAGTTGGTGAAAGATTGTAAGAAGGTTTGTAGCTGCTTTCATCCTTCCAAACATCTACTTTGAGATCTTTTTTGATTTTTTCTGGATTNGAAAATAAGGTGTTTCTACCGCACATTTGCTTAANGTATCAATTTATTTTTATCTACTATTTTTAAAANNCATAAACAGTTAAATCTNTNTAAGCTTATTTATTGCTTTATTTAAAGCATCAATACACTTTTTGTGTATAGTAATTTATCATATCAAAATAGGTGAAACCATTAAAATACATTTTTTAAANATTATTAAACTAGAAAGCTGTTCATATTAATGTTTTGATATAAAAAATTTAACATCTGTTTAAAAATAATTCATATAANTTANCNATANTTNCNACATGAAATTTTGTTTAATATAAGANTTGTCTCTAGATTANGATTTAAAATAGAAAAAATGTCATGTTTCCGACGGATGATGCGATATTTTAACTATTGGTTTATATACTTAAAACATCCTAAAATCAAAAAAATTATTTAGAAAAATTTTACATTTTTACTACAATTTAAAAGCTCTTGACGCCATTCTATCTNATAGANCATTCGCANTATATTACCCTAATAAAGACTTAACCTATAATACTACCTTTTAACTAATAATGGAGTTAACAATGAATAAAACCTCGAAAGCTATTGTTATGCTGTTATTTCCAGCGCTTGCGCTGGNCCAGAATTCCGTTTCTGGTACCGTAACAGATAAAGATAGCGGCCAGCCACTGGTCGGTGTGAANGTTGTTGTGGAAGGAACAACAATGGGTGCAGCGACAGGAAGTGATGGTTCATACACCGTTAGTGGTGTTTCTGACGGATCTTACACTGTTACGGCCAAATACATTGGATACGCAGATCAATCTGCTTCTGTCACAGTTAGCGGATCTTCAGTTACTGCTAATTTNCAGCTCGAGAGCGCAGCTATCAACATGGGTATGGTNGACGTACTAGCGAGTAGAAATTATGAGTCTCTAGGAATGTCTGGATCACAGTATTCCTCGCAAGAACTCGAACTTCGTCTTGGAAGTCGTGGAATGCCCCAAGCCTTATCAACTTTGCCAAACGTTTTTGTTGAGCAAAATGGTGGTGGATACGATGATGAGAATGTTTGGGTTAGAGGATTCTCTGATAATTATACTTCCTACCTAATCAACGGTGTNCCAATGAATGACATGGAAAATGGCAANCTATACTTCTCAAACTGGGGCGTGTTGGCTGACGTGAATACTGATATTGAAGTTCAGCGTGGTCAAAGCGCGGTCAATATTGCAACACCAAGTGTTGGTGGAACCGTAAATTTCATTAGNGGNGGCGCACCACGTGAAGCTGGTGGACGCTTTAAAATGACTTTAGGTGGNGATGGATACCTTAAAACCGTATTAAATGCTAATTCTGGTCTGATCATGGATGGAAAAGGCTCAATTACNATGATGCTTGCTAGAAGACAAGCTGACAAATANGCTGGTATTGAAGGTACNTTNTCCCGCGCCTACTCATACTATTTGAATGCAAATTACGCACCATCNGAGGATCAGCGTTTTGAATTTATCATGCTTGGTTCTCCTCAGCGTCACGGTGTAAACTATTTCTATCAAACGAAAGAAAGATTCGATGAGCAGGGAAGGTATTACAACGCACTGCATAATGAAGTTAGTGCATCGAATTGGAGCAAAATAGGTACAAAGGTACAATTACCCGATTGGATGCCAGGAAGCGGATGGAACAACACTGAAGGCGAAAGAATTGCTGATAAATCTATTACTCAGCGAACCAACATGTTCCACAAGCCTATCATGCAGCTTAACCATTCTTTAAAATTAGCTGACAATATGACACTTTTGACCGCAGCATACTACAGCGGTGGTGAAGGTGGAGGTACTCGCTATAGAGGATCCAGAAAATGGACTTCAGATGGTCGAGCTGATTGGGATGCAGTTATTCAAGCAAATACTACTGCTGGAATGAATTCTGCAGGNCAAGCGCTCGGTTTGTCAGGTAATTTGTCTGGAGCAATTCAAGCAACAAGCAGAAACAATCAATACACCTACGGTTTAATGCCTAGACTGATCACTGATATCAATGATCAACTTGAAGTGACCGTTGGTTTAGATTGGCGTACTGCNAAGATTGAACACTACAGAGAAGTNTACAGTCTTCTTGGTGGCGACTACTATTACAATACTAGCAATAAAAACCTTTCTGGNGCTGGTAATTACAAGAAAGTCGGCGATAAGATTGAATATTATGACATAAANACCGTTGATTGGACTGGGTTTTATGGCCAAGCCGTCTACACTNCAGGACCATTAAGTGCNTTTGCTGTATTCAGCTCAACCAGTGCAAAGTTCACCAATGAAGATCAATTTGTCAAAGGAAAGGCTAAAATTGAGTCAGATCCACAATCAGGCAATCAGTTNAAGCTTGGTGGAAGCTACAATCTAAGCGATGCTCTTACCGTTTTCGGTAACTTTGGACTAACAACGCTTACTCCGGCTATGGANAAGGTTGTTGATGAAGATTATGGAACGCTTAACGTTGACTATAAGCCAGAAAAAGCCAATTTCTTTGATGTGGGTGCTAAATTCAGACAAATGAATGGTATGCTTACTGGTGGTATAAACTATTATGTAGTCGATTGGAAAGACCGCGCTATCAGACGTGGAGTNCAAGANCCNACTACTCCTGATGCNTTTGTCAACATCACTGGACTTAACCAATCTCATAGTGGTTTAGAATACACNATAGCGTATCANCCCATGGAGATGCTTCGTTTTGACCTTAGAGGGCACATGAGCAATTGGGNGTACACCGATAACGTCAACGCAAAGTANAGAGCNGACAGAACNGGTAGNACCGCTGAAACTGAGTANAACCTTTACATCAAGGGNCTAAAAGTTGGTGGCGCTCCTCAAACACAAATGGCATTTCTAACAACGGTTTATCCAATGAAGAATGCATTTGTATCCCTTGAGGTNGAACAGCGTGATAATTATTACGGTGACTTTTCACCAACANGNAGAACNAANGNTGCTGANGAAGGAAGACANGCGTNTAAGCTAGATGCTCTTATGCTTATGAACCTTCACGCAGCTTATAGCCTCAACGCGATGGATCGTGATTTTAGATTAGGTCTAAATGTTAGCAATCTNACCGATGAAGAGTATTACAGCTATNTGCAGGATAGAGATGGAACACTCGAAGGCGGTCGCGTAAAAATGGGACCAGGAATGGTCTGGAGTGCTTACGTTTCTGTTGGATTGTAAGTAATACGCAATATAAACACTATAAAAAAAGCCCCGTTTATCGGGGCTTTTTTTATAGTCCGTGTATANTANTTTATCTTCNNTAAATTCACAAAANGTGTATTAGAATTTAANNATCAANTTTTTNTTTTAAGCATTGAGTTTATTGTATTTAAAAGAACAGAATTTAAAAAAAACCTAAAAATACCCTAAAATCTGAATTTCTATTGTAAATCAAGGTAAAGCTAGCTAAAATGCAGAAAGGTCTTAAATACAGCTAATTTTAAGCCATATTTGAATATTCTAATTATTTCCTCATTTTAATTAATCCCGCAGTTCAAAATTTGAGGTCTTCTATCCTTTTAGAAACTATCATTTACTATCCATGATGTTTCAATTTTTGTTTTAACCTTATTCCTAAATTCATCGCAGAGCTCTGAACGCGA
>PBOO01000052.1 GCA_002724475.1 Fidelibacterota bacterium
AAGCTGTATCGAAACTATGGTGACCCCACTGTTCCTATACATTCTTTGGAAACGGATGGGACTTTAGATCTAAACAAAGGCTATCATAAAATTAAACTGGTGATTTACGACGCAAAAGAAAATGCTCGAGTGGTGCATGGAACGCTTTTTGTTATGAATCCCTTTGAGGTTGATGTTACAAAGCTTGGAGAAACATCCGAGCTTGTATCTTTCCTTTTACAACCTAAAAGCCTCGCAATACCAATTAAATCAGCTATCATTTATGCATTCACACCCTACGGATTTGCAGAGGAAAATGTTGGTATTGTCTCTAGCGAAAATGTTGAAAGCGGTTTGATTGTTGCCGTACAAAAAAAACAGATAGGGAAAAAAGCACTTCAATTCATTGCGCAGAATGATATCGGTACTATTTCAACTCCGGTCCATTGGGCAAACCAGTCAATTTCCGGCGATCATCTTAGTCTAAGCTACAACTTGGATATCTCTCAAACCGATGCAGGGGTCTATTTACAAATACAACCTGAAAAGTATATTGATGAAAAGATGTCTTTAAGACTTAAAGGCGAGTTTCAATACATCACAATCCCCATTAATCAAATTCAACCCAATGTTTATTTAACCGCTCCGCTAGACCCTAAAGAATTCAGGGATGTAAATCAAATTGAAGCTATTATTTCTGGAAATATTGAGCGCCAAATTCTTTATAAATTTCCATTTACCATCGTTCAACCTGATTCATCAATAACCATCATATCTGAAGATGGATCGTGTTCGATTAAATCGCAAAAAAATTCTTTTACTGATAATATTTTAAGTTGGATAGAGCCAGTTCATAAACATCCAACAATCAAAGGTGGTAGGCTTCTATCTCGAGTATATCAACTGCAACCGTTCGAAAGACCATTGCTGGAGCCAATGGGTGTTGCAATGCGCTATACGAGAAAGTTAGACAATAAAAAGAAGCATTTATATTACTACGATAAGAAGGAAGGTTGGACGTTCGTAAAAACAAGGGACATCTCTGACAGAAGGGTATTGATCGGTGAAGTAAAGCATCTTGATGCAATTGCAATCATTGAAGACAACACGCCTCCAAGATTTATTAGGTCCTATCCTGGCCATGGTGGAAAATTTCCAGCACTCGAGCTAAATAGTTTTAGAATAAGCATCGATGATGATCTTTCAGGTTTTGAACCAAAACCTTCATCGTTTGATGTAACTCTTGATGGTAAGCGCCTACACTATGCTTTTCAACCTAAGTTGAAAATCTTGTCTTATGATTTAGAAAAACCCTTACAAGCAGGAAAGCATTCGATTGAGATAAAAGCCTCAGATCAAGCAGGAAACAAGCTGCAAAAAATAATCGAATTTGAAATCTATTAATGCTGTTTCCGTACAAAGATGACAATCCCAGAATCCTCGTTCCTTATGTTACTTACGTAATAATATCAATTAATGTTTTAATATTTGTGTTTCAACTAAATATGGGAATGGTTAGCTCGGCTGCCGAGAGAGAATTCATCTATAGNTTTGGATTCATACCTGCAAATTTTTCGATAATTACAGTGTTTACATCGATGTTTCTGCACGGTGGGATTTCACACATAATGGGTAATATGTGGTTTTTATGGGTTTTTGGTGATAACGTTGAAGGCGTATTNGGTCATGTTAAATTTGCAGTTTTTTATATTATATGCGGATTGGCTGCGACAATGTCACAGCTCTTTGTTGACCCTAGTTCAACGATTCCAATGGTTGGNGCTTCTGGAGCAATCGCTGGGGTTTTAGGGATGTACATGATTCGATTTCCCCATGCAAGAGTTCATGTCTTCGCATTTATAATTATTTTTTTTACAACATTTAGGATACCTGCTATGTTTGTACTTGGTTTTTGGTTCTTCAATCAACTAACTAATGGATTGGGGAGTCTCGGATTTGACACAACTGGTGGCGTGGCGTGGTTTGCTCATATTGGAGGATTTATTTCTGGAGTTATGCTCAATCAAGCGTTTAAACATATACGACTTGAGTGATAAAGAGGTTCAAGTGATTAGAATAAAATTATTGTNCGTTATTTGTTTTTGCATTTTTCTAAGTTGCGAAGAACAAGTGCGTGAAAGCTGCAATCAGAATATTAATGATAGAGGAAACATATCATCCATAATGCCATTAGGGACAATTANCAAAAGTTACATGAGTGATTTTTTAATTGAGAATAATATTGACATCGGAGTGGTGCCCGAAAATGACGTGAAAGTATTCAGCGTTGTGTACGAAACTATTGATTGGGATGGAATTGTGCGGCAAGCTTCAGGCGCAATCTACGTACCAGATATTGAAGAAAATTTGTCTTTTCCAATTTACTCAGGTCAACATGGAACAGAATCTAAAAGAACCAATGTTGCATCCATCATTCCTTTGAGAGGTTTTGATTCNATGTTTATGGCTTCAGTAGGCTACATNGGCTCTTCNCCTGACTTNCTNGGNCTGGGCGTGTCCGATGATGTAGTTCATCCATATGTTCATAAATTTGTGGCAGAAGCGGTGGTAGATAAAATTCGCGCCGTTAAAAGTTTTATGTGTAGTGAAGGAATTGATGGTAATGGACAACTNTTTATAGCAGGTTACTCTGAAGGAGGATACGTTGCAATGGCTACTCACAAATTGATTGAAGAAAAATATTCAGAGGAGCTTAAAGTAACTGCGTCTGCACCAATGGCTGGTCCCTATGATATGTCGTATTCTAGCAGAAGAATTCTATCAATAGATGAATACCCACAGCCTGGATATATATCATTTACGTACATGTCATATAATTCCATTGAAAAACTGGATAGACCAGCTAGCGATCTGTTTAAAAGTCCNTTTGCAGAACGTATACCAGGCCTGATGGATGGAAGCAAAAGCATAGATGAGGCAAACAGCTATTTNACAACTTCTATAAAGGGTCTATTTGCAGAGAAATTCCTGAATGACTTTTTAGGTGAAGGTGAAGTCGAATTGAAGAAAAAGTTTGAAGAGAATAGTCTTTTAGATTGGCAACCTATTGGTCCAATAAAACTATTCCACGGCACAGATGACGATGAAGTAAATTATAATAATTCACTTATAGCTTTTGACAAACTAAAAAGNGGCGGTGCAAATATTGAGCTTATTACCATTCCTGGNGGCAGTCATTCAAGCTCTGTATTCATTTCTTATGCTCAAGCATTGGAGTGGTTCAATACCCTCAAAAAATAGTATGATATGAATAAAGCTTTAATTGTAGGCATTTGTGGAGGAAGTGGCTCTGGAAAAACAATCATTGCTAATCAATTATCTCAAAAGTTCAAAAACTCATCTGTTATAATTAATCAAGATTGTTATTACAAAGACCTATCAAGCATTTCATTTGAAATGCGGTGCAATCAAAACTTTGATCATCCAGACTCGATAGATTTTAAGTTGATGCGTTCTCAGATTTTGAATCTTTTGAAAGGCAGACAAATTAAAGTACCTATCTATGATTTTACCAAACACGTGCGGACAAAAAAACATCAAGAGGTTGACCTCCCAAAAATAATCATCCTAGATGGCACATTAATTTTTTCTCAAATAAAATTGGTTGAGATTATTGATCTTAAAGTTTTTATTGATGTACCAGATTCTAAAAGGCTAAAGTTTCGCCAGCAAAGAGATGCTCTTGAGCGCGGCCGAACGCTAGAGTCTATTAACAAACAATACACAACAACGGTTCGTCCCATGTATAATGAGTTCGTTGATCCATCTAAAAAATATGCGAATATTATTATCACTGATCCAAAAACATTAGATGAGCCAGTGCAAATAATCCAAAATGAAATAAATAAAATTTTAGATTAAATTCAATATATGAATCAAATTGTTGGCATCTTAGGAATCGGAATTTTATTGGGCATTGCCTATTTATTATCTGAAAATAAAAAAAATATAAATTCAAAAACCGTATTATGGGGACTTGGTCTTCAGATTTTTTTTGCTTTAGTCATCTTAAAAACGCCGATAGGACGCCCGCTGTTTTCGTTCTTTGATACTGCAATTACAAAACTTATAAGCTTTGCGGATACTGGTAGTGAATTTCTCTTTGGTTCGCAAGTTGATGGCGTTGGTTTTCACCCTGCTTTTGAAAGTGTTGCTTTTCGATTACTTCCTACGATCATATTTTTTTCCGCGTTGATATCTGTTTTGTACCACTATCAAATCATTCAGACTATCATAAAGCTTTTTGCCCGCATAATGCAAAAGACAATGGTGACAAGCGGACCAGAGACACTTAGTGTAAGTGCAAATATATTTGTTGGACAAACTGAGGCGCCTTTAATGATAAGGCCGTATATAAATACCATGACTCGGTCTGAGCTTGCAGCTGTAATGATTGGTGGATTTGCTACTGCTGCTGGAGGCGTTCTTGCAATCTATGCTAAATGGCTTGATACGATCCCTGGCATAGCTGGCCATCTAATGTCGGCCTCTGTTATGTCAGCACCCGCTGCTCTGGTAGTTGCTAAGATAATGTTCCCTGAAACAAACTACTCAAGCAATGAGGAAGTGAATTTAAACGAAGAAAACCCAAGTGCTAATGCTATGGATGCNTTGGGAAACGGAACTATTGTAGGTCTAAGGTTGGCGGTAAACGTAGGGGCAATGCTTATTTCTTTCATATCCATTATTGCGCTTTTAAATTACTTTTTAGGACTTTTTGGTTTTTCTATCGAGACAATACTAGGTAGTATCTTCAAGCCCCTTGCCTGGTCAATGGGAATACCATGGAGTGAGTCAAGCGCTGTAGGATCATTAATGGGGAAAAAAATTGTCTTCACAGAATTTGTTGCTTTTGCTGATCTTAAGTCTTTAATAGACTCCGATCTCATTTCTGAAAGAGCCGCAATTATTGCTAGCTATGCACTTTGTGGTTTTGCTAATTTTGGTTCAATTGGGATTCAGCTAGGTGGTATAGGTGGTATTGCACCCAAAAGAAGGAAAGAAATTGCTCAGCTAATTTTTAAAGCTATGATTGGGGGGGCGATAGCATCTTGGCTCACAGCGACTTTAGCAGGGATTTTATTGTAAAAGGTTAACATTGTATGAAATTAATATTTTTAGGGCCACCAGGAGTTGGAAAGGGAACGCAGGCGAAACATATCTGTGACCACTATGATATTGTTCATCTTTCAACTGGTGATATTCTAAGAGAAGAGATCAAAAAAGCTAGCGAAGTTGGCTTGGCTGCTAAATCATATATTGACAAAGGTGCTCTGGTGCCCGATGATGTTTTATTAGATTTAATTGATGTTCGTCTAGGCATGCAAGACGTTCAAAACGGTTATCTTCTTGATGGGTTTCCAAGGACAATTCCGCAAGCTGAGGGATTAGATAATATTATGACAAGCAAGTCTCACAACCTTGATGCTGTAATAAGCTTGACAGCTGATGAAAATGAGCTTGTCCAAAGATTGATTAAACGCGGTGAAGATTCTGGGAGGAGCGATGATACCCCTGAAATTATTCAGCAAAGACAGGCGGTATACTGGAAACAAACTTCTCCTCTTATAGATTATTATTTAAAAAGGAATGCTCTGAAAGAAGTCGATGGAATAGGAACTATCCTTGAAATTAAAGATCGGATCATTTTAACGCTATCATCAAATGCTTAAAGTAGGACTAACAGGTGGGCTAGGGAGTGGAAAAAGCACTGCAAGCCAATTCTTTGAATCGTTGGGTGCTTATGTTTTGGATGCAGATGTCACTGCAAAAGAGTTGATTGATAACAATAAGGATGTTCAAAAAGAACTGGTCAAGGAATTTGGCACTGACATTATTGATGCATCTGAAAAAATTGATAAAAAGAAATTGGCTAGGGTCGCTTTCCAAGATGAAGATCACCAACAACGTTTAAATTATGTTGTACATCCGCATATTCATAATGCCATAGATAAAAGCTTTGACGAGATATCGGAAAACAATCAGCATAGTCTTTTCATTGTTGATGCTGCATTGATTTATGAATCAGGCTACGATGCACATCTAGATTATGTAATTGTTGTTACTGCACAATTAAAACATAGGATGGAGAGAGCACTTCAAAGAAAAACTCTTTCACGCGATGAAATTCTTAAACGCATTGATTTCCAATGGCCTGAAGAAGATAAAATAAGTGCAGCTGATTATGTAGTGCACAACGATGGAACTGAAGAAGACTTAAAAAAACAAATTGCAATCATTTATGAAAATTTAGTTTAGGTAATTTCTTATTTCTTGCTAAAAGAACTCCTTTTCAGCTCATTTTAATAAAATGAAATTTTCAGAAAAAATTACTCTTATCTTTCTGCGTGCACTTTCACGACATTTAAATAGAGTAACTTCAACGACAAGACAGCGCTATGTAAACTGGCTTGCAGCTTTTGTTTATAAATGCGTGCCCGTAAGGAAAAAAGTAGCCTACTCAAATATTCAGAGAGCGTTTCCTTCTCAAAATAAGGAATGGGTTACTAAAGTATTAAGAGGAACTTATGAGATGGCAATGCAGAATTTCATAGATTTTTTATCCGCTCCATCATCAGTTTCCTCAACACAATTTAAAATAATCAATCAAGAAATCTTAGATACCGCCATTTCACGCAACCGGGGAACCATCCTTGTCACTGGTCATTTTGGTCTTTGGGAAAAATGGGGCGCCTGGCTTGGGACCAACAGCTACCCAATTACTGGTATTTTTCAAAGACAGTCCAACAAGGGGTCAGACCAATTTTTTAAAGAACTTAGAAAATCTTACGGAATGGGTCATATTTATCGAAGAGATCCTATCGAAAAATCGTATAAAGTTTTAAACGATAATAAATTTCTCATACTTGCAAGCGATCAAGATGCAAAAGATAGAGGTGTTATCGTTAACTTCTTTGGTCACAAAACTTCGGTTCCTAAAGGAGCGGCTATTTTTCATATTAAAAAAGGTGCCTCACTTATTTTTTCAGTTGGAACGGTTGCAAAGGATGGTGAAATGACAATTTCATTTGAAGAAATAATTTTAAAAGAAAAACCAACCATAGAGTCTGTCACTCAGGCTTATACGAAAATGCTTGAAACAAAGATCAAAGAATTTCCAGATCATTATTTTTGGTTTCATCGAAAGTGGAAATCAAAATAGACACAGCAATGAAATACATCAACATAGATGATATGAACGCAATTGATATCGCAAGCGAGGTAATTCAAGATGGTGGGTTAATTGCCTATCCAACGGATACTCTTTATGGTTTGGGTTGTGACGCAAGAAACGCGCAAGCAATAAAAAAGATAAATCTAATCAAAAATCGTAAGACACCTATTAGTGTTATCGTTTGGTCTCTTGAAGTTGCGGCTTCTTGGACATTGGCTTCTAAAAAAGAATTTGATGAAGCTTCAACCTTCATCAAAGAATCCAGTACCGTCATTTTACCTGTTAAAAATCATATTGTACATCCATCAATACTGGCGGATGATGGCACTCTTGGACTGCGCATGCCTCATTGTGATTTCCCAATTGCACTATGTGCAAAACTTGGATTTCCCATTACCACAACATCTATAAATAGAACTGGTCAACCACCATTAAGTGATCCCAAGCTGATCAAGGAACAATTTNATTCTGAAATAGATTTAATAATTGATGCAGGTATCATTCCTAACGGCAAAGCTTCAACTATTTATAAACTTACCAATTCTAAGTTTTCTATAATTCGGTCCTAATGAAGAAAATATTATTTATTATAATTTTTCATACAGCTGTATTTGCAATCAACAATCCTTTTAAGGTTGGTGAGTTGCTTAAATATTCCGCGGAGTGGAACGGGATCAAAGTTGGAAATGCCGAACTTTTTTTATCGGGTACCGAGCTATTTAACGATNTTGAAACATATCAAATTACCTTTACNACNCGNACAAATGGNTTNGCAAATACACTNTTCCCTATNCGAGATAGGGTAGATGTTTGGATCGATAAAAAAGAACTGTTCACTCATAGAATCAAAAAAGATATCAATCAATCAACCTACAAGGAAAAGATTGATGTGTCTTTTAATTATGATGAGTTAAAAGCTTTATCAAATGACAAGAGTGTTGATATCGATTTTAAAGCGCGCGGTCCCTATTCAATGTTCTATTTTTTAAGAACAATTGATTTGATTCCTGAAAAGATAATGTCATTTTCATCCTATGAAGGTAAAAGAATAGTAAACTATAATTTGAAAATGACTGGTACTGAAATTGTTGACTCTGGCTTAGGTAAGTTTTCTTGTAAAGTGATCAAGCCATTTAGTGAAGGAAAAGAGCTTTTTAAAAATAAAGGTGACATGAGAATTTGGATTAGCGAAACCAAAGAAAGATTGCCTATAAAAATCCAAATTAAAATTCAATACGGGTCAATGACCTTAACCTTAGATGAAATAAATTAGCCGCCGAACAATCTACCAATGTCGTTAATCATTACCGAAATCATTAACATCAACAATAGTACGGTACCTGCTTGTTGAATTAGCATACGCGTTCTAAGCGTTAAAGGCCTTCTAATTGCACCTTCAATTAAAGTAATAAAGATGTGCCCGCCATCTAATCCTGGAATAGGCAGAATATTTAAAAAAGCAAGATTGCAACTTATAAGAGCCATTAGGCCAAAATAATAATTTAGACCAAGGTCGAAGGCTTGTCCGGCAAGCTGACCAATCATAATAGGGCCTCCAAGCTGATCGAATTTTGCTTGTCCAGTTGTAAGCATCTGTATACTGTAAATTATCATTCCAAATCCATAAGCTGTACGAGAAACACCTATTGAGATACTTTCAGAAAATGTTGCTGCTCTTACTTCAGGGCCAATACCAATCTGACCAAGCGTATCACCCTGAACATTAATTTGAGATGCAGTTGTTAAATTTACTGTATTTGACTTGCCATCCCTTAAAAAGGACAATTCGATATTTTCATTGGGCCGCGGAGTGACTTCAGACACTAGACCTTCCCATGTTGATATTTTTTTACCATTCACAGATTGTATGACGTCACCAGGCATTAAACTACTAGATTCTGCTGGCGCACCTGGTACGACCTGTCCAATAATAGGTAGATCAGAAACTGGTACCGCTCCGCTATTTAAAGCTAAACCAGTGTAAATTAAGAAAGCCATTAAAGTATTCATTATGACTCCAGCGCTCATAAACCAAATTTGCTGCCAGCGAGGTTTGCTCATAAGCTCGTAGGGCTTATGGCTAAAGGAAGAGTCCATGCTCTCATCTACCATGCCCGCAACTTTTACATATCCACCAAAAGGAATGATTGCAAGACAATACTCAGTGCCTGATCCTTTTTTACCTTTTCTTTGGAGGTCTTTGCTCCATATGGGTTGCCACTCTAATTTACCTTCTGAGTTTTTTTTGTAGAAAAAAAAGTTGATTCTCCAGCCTCCAGGTATCGAAGTAAAAGTACCTAGCCTAGGTGGGAACCCTACTGAAAAACGCTCTACCTTTACACCGATGGATCGCGCTGCTAAATAGTGACCAAGTTCATGGACGAAAACAAGGATACTAATTAAAAATGCAAATGCTATTATATAAGTCATAACTCAAATCTTTTTCTAAAGGGTTTTACTCTTGTATGATTTTACAAAATCTGTGGCCCATTTCTCAATATTAAGAATTTCATCAAGTGATGGATCTTTAATAAAATGATGTTTATCGCATGCCATTTCTATTATACTGGGAATGTCATTGAAGCCAATTTCATGATTTAAAAAACGGTATACAGCTTGCTCATTGGCAACGTTCAAAACCGCAGGCGTTGTTCCTTGTACTTTCAATGCTTCAAAAGCAAGTCTCATACAAGGAAATTTAATATAATCAGGTTCTTCAAAGGTTAATTTACCCAATTTTGTTAAATCTAGTTTTTCCCAATCGGTTTTGAAGTGTCTAGGGTAAGTCAAAGCGTATTGAATGGGAATTTTCATATCAGGTAAGCCAAGCTGAGCCTTAACTGATTTATCTTTAAACTCAACCATTGAGTGAATAATAGACTCAGGATGGATGACAATCTCAATTGACTCTTCAGTGATGTNAAAAAGCCAAAAGGCCTCTATGACCTCAAGTCCTTTATTCATCATAGTTGATGAATCGATGGTTATCTTATTCCCCATCTCCCAATTTGGATGATTGAGGGCCTTTTCTGGTGTNATGTCATGAAATTTTTCTATATCAAGCGTTC
This sequence comes from Fidelibacterota bacterium, assembly GCA_002724475.1. Classification (GTDB taxonomy): domain Bacteria; phylum Fidelibacterota; class Marinisomatia; order Marinisomatales; family TCS55; genus TMED108. Next base: position 10,243 of record PBOO01000052.1, read on the forward strand.
TAAAGGGGCCTCCACTTCCAGTCAAAATTATTTTNTTNACATCATCCATTGATTCACCCGCAAGGCATTGCCATATCGCAGAATGTTCACTATCAACTGGGAAGATCTTTGTATTTGTTTTTTCTTTAGTTTGGTTGATAATAGCGCCTGCCATGACAAGGCTTTCTTTATTGCTTAAAGCAACATCAACCTCTGAGTTTAAGGCGTTAATTGTAGGCTCCATTCCAGAGGATCCAACAAGAGCATTAATCATTAAATCAACATCGTTCAAGGTTGAAAGTTCAAGCAGTCCTGACCTTTCTTTTAATAGCTTTACACCGTTTAAATCAACTTCACTTTCAACAAACTCTGCGGTTTCAGGATCTACAACCGCGACATATTGGGGTTTATATTTTTTTATCTGCTCGGCTAGAAGGCTACCATTTTTATTACCAGACAAACCTATAACATTGAAATCGTCAGGGTGATTATCTATAACATTCAATGCATTTACCCCAATTGAACCAGTTGAGCCTAAAATTGATATTTTTTTCATAAGCTAAAATTGTTTCTGAAATTCTATAGATGTAACTGCCATATTACTATTAATCAAGATTCTCGGAACAACATTTATACTTCTATAATTCACCATAGTTCCTGCAGATATAAAGCTAATATTTTCCTTAATCGAGTATTTATCTTTTAACTCGCTGGAACTATAATCATTAGCTTTGATTGAAGAGGCGCTATAGCCAATTATCAAATTATATTTTTTAAATCTAATTAAACGATAAATTGACGTTTTTAGAGTGGAAGAGGTTATTTTTTGAAACGATCGATATGATCCAGANTCAATTGAAAATTTCCATGGCGAGCTATCTTCTTGATTTCCAGGTTTAAACATTAGCCCCCACCCAAAAGATTGAACAGTTCGATTATCAGTAGCGTATGTGGCCAATCTACCCGTAAAGCTGAGATTCCATGAAATTTTAATTTTTGCTGCTATTATTGGAGCTATTGTGTTGTCTTTATTCAAATTTAAGATGATCGGTGAGACAATAACTTTTTTATTTGAACGAAACTCTGGTATTAAATCAGCGGTAGAAACAATCGATCCCATTTTTATATAATCACTTCGATCGCTTGTACTTTGAAATGATTCAGTTAATGATTGTGAATAGATATTTACGCTTATGAGAATCAAAACTACACGAAAGGGTGCGTTCAAATTAAATTATTCCTCTATTGCTCGATTCTATGAATTCAATTATTTCTTTGATTTCTTGCGTTTGGTTAAGCTCGGTTTTGATCTTTTCAAGAGCATCGCCTCTATTTAGTTTTGACTTGAAAAAAGTACGATATGCTTTTTTGATAAGAGCTCGATCCTCATCAGAAAAACCTCTTCTTTCAAGGCCTACTTTATTGATTCCAACAAATCTGAGAGGNGTTCCTGCGCCGATGATGAATGGAGGAACGTCTTGTTTAGCTGAAAAACCCCCTCCAATTAGTGACTGTTTTCCAATCTTTACGAATTGATGAATCATGGCACCACCTCCAATATTACACCAATCTCCAATTTCAACGTGACCTCCAAGCGTGGCAATATTTGCCATAATAACATTGTTACCGACTATGCAATCGTGGGCTATGTGGGTAGTTGCCATAAGCAGTGTATTATCACCGACAACCGTTTTGCCATAAGCAACCGTTCCTCGATTGATAGTTACAAACTCTCTAATGATTACATTGTTGCCTATGATGGTTTTGGTTTTCTCCCCGTCATATTTAAGATCCTGAGGAACTTCTCCGATAGAGTTATTGTGGTAGATCTTGCAGTTATCGCCAATGGTTGTTCCTGAACAAATAGTGTTATGATTTCCTACTGATGTATTCTTACCAATCTTGACATCATCTTCAACTATAGAGTAGGCTCCAATAGAAACGTCTCGACCAATGGTGGCCTTAGGTGAGACTATAGCTGTGGGGTGTATTGAAATTTGATTTAAGCCCCTTCGCGGTCAACGACAGTTGCTTTGAGCTTACCTTCAGCAACCAGCTTATCATCAACATAGGCCTTACCTGCAAGAAGGGCTGTGCCCAATCTAAATTTTTCAAGGGTCATCTCTAGTCTGAGCTGATCTCCTGGAATGATTGGAAGACGAAATCTTGAATCGGAAAGTGATGAGAAAAACATATTTTTTTCCATTGGATTATCAATACTGCTCAATACCAAGAAGCACCCCGCTTGACACATTGCTTCTAGAACAAGAACACCTGGCATAACAGGTTGATTGGGAAAATGACCTTGAAAGAAAGGTTCATTAATAGTGACATTTTTGTATGCAGTTAATTTTTCTCCAGGAGTGATATCAACGATTCTATCCACTAAAACAAAAGGGTATCGGTGAGGAAGTAAGCGTATGATTGAATTAATATCAAAGGAGGTCGTTTTGCCTAAAATGGAATTGCTGCGCTGCTTATCAATCTTTTTCTGGTATACTTTTTTTATTTTTTTAACAAGCTCTACGTTGGCTGCATGTCCACTTTTAGAAGCAATGACATGCCCTTGAAGAGGCATACCTAGCAATGCAAGATCACCGATAAGGTCAAGCGCTTTATGCCTTACAGGCTCATTATCAAACCTAAATTCTGTTCCGCCCAGTGTACCGTTAGATCCTAAGCTTATTTCTTTTTCTAAACCAAATAGTTTGCTCAAAGTCTCAGCTTCGGCATCATCTATTTTCTTATCAACAATGACTACAGCATTGTCAATATTTCCTCCTTTGATAAGACCTTCTTCTTTAAGATGTTCTACTTCGCTCAAAAAGCAAAAGGTTCTAGCAGGGGCAATCTCCGTTGCAAAATTTTTCTCCAGCTCGTCCATTGTTGTGAACTGCGTTCCCAATGTTTTGAATTCATAATCGAGCATAAAAGTTACTCTGAATTGGTCTGAGGGCATTATGTGGATGTCTACACCTCTTTTGGGGTCTGAATAGCCAATAGCTTGATCAATATGTAAATAGTTTTTAGGAACATTCTGCTTTACCACACCAGCTTTTAATAATGCTTCAACAAAATCAATAGCACTTCCATCCATAACGGGTGGCTCTTTTTCACTAAGCTCAATCATTACATTATCGAGCCCAATACCAACACAGGCGGCCAAAGCATGTTCAACCGTGTGAATTCTTACTCCATTTTCTTCGATTGTGGTTCCTCTAGATATGTCAACAACATGATCAATATCTGCTTTTATTTCAGGACAACCTTCAACGTCCATTCTCTTAAATCGTATGCCAAAATCTTCAGGAGCAGGTTTAAACGTTATTTTAGATTCAACTCCAGTATGTAGACCAATACCAACACAAGATGTTTCTTTTGCGATGGTTNTCTGATTTTTTATGAAACTCATAATTACTTTTTTATAGCCTCTTCAATTCGCTCTAATCTTTTTTTCAATCTTGATACATCAAAATAAAGCGCATCTCTTTTATTTTTTTCTTTGATCTCTCTAGCAGGTGCCCCAGAGTACATTTTTCCCCCAGGAAGATCTTTAGTAACAGCGGTATAGCATGCAAAAATTGCTCTATCACCAATGGTAACATTATCAATAGCTCCTGCTTGACCTCCAAACGCGCAANATTCACCAATTTTTGTACTTCCAGCAATCGTAACGTGNGCGGTCANCAAACATCCTTTTCCTACAGAGACGTTATGCCCGATTTGCACTCCGTTATCAAATTTACATAAATCATGTACNATAGTATCTGCAACTGTACCGCGATCAATGGTGGAATTTGCACCAATTTCAACATCATTCCCAATAANTACCTTACCTATCTGNGGTATCTTNATATGNCNNTCGTTTACAGAAATAAAACCAAATCCATCAGCNCCAATAACTACTCCTGAATGCAAAATACAGTTATTGCCAATTTTTGAATCGGAGCAAATATGGATATTGCTATATAGCCTACAATTATTTCCCATAATCACATTGGGACCAATAACGTTGTTGGGACCAATAACAGTATTNTCACCAATAACAGTATTNTCACCNATAACGACGTTTGGNCCAATATTTGTTTTGCTTCCTATTCGTNCTGANTTGGATATAATTGCNCTAGGNTGAATTCCTTCATATTCTTGATTGTCATTACTAAAAAACTCAAGAACTTTAACAAATGCTAATCTAGAATCCTCAACAACGATTCCATTTTTATTTGCAACTAACTTTTCATCAGAAACAATAATAGCAGCAGCATCTGTCTCATCGATATATTTTTGAAACTTTTTTTTGTAAAGATAGGTGATTGTACCTTCTTTGCTATTATCAAGCGACGATACACCATTAATTGGCAATTGAGGGTTGCCAACAACTTTTCCACCAACAAGATCTCCTAATTCTTTAAGAGAGGTCATGGTTTAAATGCTAGTTTTTACTATCTGTTTTTTTCTTATCAGAGACGCTATATTTTCTAAGCTCAAGCAACACATCATCGGTAAGGTCATGTGTTGGGTTGCCATAAAGAAGCGATGTTGATCCGTCAATAATAAAATCTATTTTTTTTGCAGCCGCAATCTTGTCTACAGCACGTTTGACTTTAGACAAAATATCGAACTCAAGCTGAGCTTGTCTTTTATAGAGCTCTCCCTCTGGACCAACCATTGTTACTTGAAACCTTTGTAGGGTAGATTCCTTTGAAGCTATTTCAGCCTCTTTTTCTTTTCTCCACTCGGGACTGCTCATAAGTCTTTGTGTCTCGAAAGCCTGCTTAATGCTATCAAGCTCAACAGCCATTGCATTGAATCTCATATTTACCTGTCTATACTCCAATTGAAGCTGCGACTCGGCGTCCTTAAATTCTTCATATTCCGCTCGAATTCTATCAGACTGAACAAAGCCTATTTTATTTTGAGCAAATAATACTGATGAGATTATTTGCAATGAAAAAGCAACCATTGTGATTTTTTTAAGAACCACATTTACCTCCTTAGCTAATAATTAATTTCCAAAAATTATTGTATACTCCCAACCTTGAGGAGTACCATCACCTGTTATATCGTCAAAACCGTAACCGACATCAAACCCTAATTTCCCAATCATGGGCATAAAAAATCTAATTCCAACACCAGCAGAGCGTTTAAGCTCTAAAGGGCTAGTGCGTTGGTATCTCAAAGAGCTCATTAATCTTGTATCTTGCCAAACATTCCCCGCTTCAGCAAACAACATAGCGTAAACTACCGGATTTTCAGAGAAGGGGAATCTGAACTCAGTGGTGTACTTGATCATCGTATTGCCACCAATTCCTCTGCCCTGAGTGGTTAAGGGGCCAATTGAATTATCTGGATACCCCCTTAACATTGTACCGTAAGGAATGCCATTGCCACCCATTATAAACCTTTCATAGGGCGGAATATAAGTATATCCTTTGTTTGTCCTAAGCATCTTTATAGTACCTATTTTCAAAGAACTGGTAAGCACGAATTTGTAGAATGTAGGCGTATACCAATCTAAATTCAAAACATGTTTNTGGTAGTGTTCATCACCACNGAAAATACCNCCAGAAAANGTAGACGTTAGTACTGCGCTAGANCCTTCAGTNGGGAANTCAGCCCTGTCTCTACTGTCTCTACTNATGTTTTGAGTAAGGCTTATTCCTGTTGACTTNCGAAAATCTCCAACATATTCACTTAACAACTCTTCATCATCACTAAAGTATTCAGCTTGACGAATTCTAAAGTCCCAAAACGCNCTNAAATAATCATCTGGCCACTTNAACCTTCTTCCCCACTGAATTGATCCCCCTCTAGAGAGTTGATTGAAAGGGTAGAAATAGTAAGAATTACCGGCACCCCTAAAGGTATAAAATAATGAAAAACCAATTCTATTTGGCGTGTCTCTAAACATTGGGTCAACAAAACGCACTTGGAAGCTTTCATATTTTCCAGGTCGTCCATAATAATTTCCCATGGAGACCTGCGTACCAACATTAAAGCCGAAGGACAGAATCTGACCTTTTCCCCTAAAGTTGTTAAACTCAAGGTTGCCTCCGCCAGTCATTCCATACATTCCAGACACTCCAACATTTGCACTAGCACGATCTGATGATTTTTCCTCTAAGGTGATATCTAAATCAATCTCATCCTCATCGACTGGTACAACATTTGGTGCTAATGAGGTTGGGTCAAANTAGTTCAGAACATGAAGCTTTCTCATGCTTGTTTGGAGTANCGTTCTCCTAAATAGGTCGCCTGGAAATACATCAAGTTCTCTTCGAATGACATTTTCACGAGTTTTTGAATTTCCATAAATATTAATATTTCGAACATAGACCTTATTATTCTCCGTCACAGAGAAATGGACATCNATGGAGTCATTACTTACTGGGGTAAAAAAGGGCTCGATATTGCTGTATAAATACCCTCTATCCATGTAAAGACTTTGCACATCCTGAAAAACTGCTTTATCAAAACCAGTTTGATTAAACACATCACCCTTCTTCAGATTTAATGCGCTTTGAAGCATATTATCATCGTAAAGTGAATTTCCTTCCCATGAAAAATTCCTGAACTTGTATTTATTCCCTTCCTCAACATTTATCAGAACAATTAGACCTTTTTTCTTCGGGCTGTAGTAAACACTGTCTGAAAGAATGGTAAAATCTCTGTGGCCCTCATCCTTATAAAAATTTGTTAAAGCATCTAAGTCTTCAGAGAATTTTTTCTTATCAAATGCAGATGCCCAAAATCTCCACCAAGTACGAATTTTTGTGTCTTTAAGTTGCCTTCTTAGTTTGAATTGAGTCATGCTTTCACGAACAAATTCAGGCATAGGTATCCAGGTTTTGGTAGCTACCCATCCAAAGCTGTTGTTGCCACTTCCATCAATAACAATATCTTTTATCTTCATTTTTTTACCTTCATTGATTGTAAAGGTAATGTTGTTTCGTTGAGTATTTTTTCTTTCAGCAGGGGAAATTATTGCATCAACCTCTGCTAAAAAGAAACCTTCCTCTTTGTATAGCTTTTCGATTTTGTTTATCGAACTATTAATGAAATTGGGCTTGATTCTCATGCCTACTCGATAGGACAAAACTTCTTTTATCTTCTTATCTCGTATCTTTTTATTTCCATCAAACTCTATCTTAGCAAGGACTGGAGACTCTTCAACTTCAATTGTGATAGAGATGCCATTTGATGTTTCGCTATTAAAATCAATTTGTACATTACTGAATACCCCGAGATCCCATAGTCGTTTTACGGCCCTACGAAAATCTTCTGCTGTAACTTCCTGATTTTTTTGGATACCAGCTGTGTAAAGAACCATATTATTGCTGGTGGAGCTGTTTCCTTTGATGATAATATCATTAATCTTAAACGATGGTGGGGCTTGAGCATAGAGCACAGAGAAAATTGTCAATATAAAAAGTTTTTTCATGCTTTTATCTGTTCATCGGTTTGACCAAATCTTCGTTGTCTATTTTGATAATCAATGATTCCATTTAATAATTCATTTTCACGAAATTCGGGCCAATGCTTTTCTGTAATTAATAACTCAGAATATGCTGCTTGCCAAAGCAAAAAATTACTAAGACGATATTCTCCGCCCGTTCGTATAACTAGATCAGGATCAGGAACGCCTGCTGAATATAGCTCGCTTTCTAGCACGTCATCCGTTATATCATCAGATTTTATTTGAGATGATTCAATTCTATTACCTATACGCCTTATTGCCCTTATCAGTTCCTGTCTACTTCCATAGCTAAGCGCTAAAATCAAATTAAGCCCCGTGTTATCTCGAGTTTGACTAATACCGTTTTTAATATTCTTTCTGGTTTCTTTTGGCAGGTCGTTGAGATTTCCAATTGTAGTTAGGCGTACGTTATTTTTATCAAGATTATCTATTTCTTTCCTGATAGTGGAGAAAAGCAATTTCATAATTGCTGAAACTTCAGTTTCTGGTCTATTCCAATTTTCACTTGAAAAAGTGTAAAGAGTAAGAAAAGAGACATCTATTTCCCCGCACACGCGTACAATTTCTCTAACGGAATTTATGCCTTCTTTATGCCCAGCAGCTCTTGGCAAACTATTCATTTTAGCCCAACGACCATTTCCATCCATGATAATTGCTATGTGTTTAGGTACGTCTCCTAATTCACGTACTTTTTCTCTCAAATCCTTGTTCACTAGTATTACGATTTCCTTGATTAAGATAATATAGAAATTAGGTCTTATTTCAATCCTATTGAATAATTAATATACCTAGTATTTTTCATACATTTCTGCTACGTGATGATCAAAATCTTCAAGATGTTTTGGTACGTCTACATTTTTAAATTCAGCTCTACATTTATAACACTCGATAGAATCTTTCACGCGCCGATAGAGCAATAAATCAAATAGGAACACCACCACTAGACTTAGACCGTAAGTAATAGGTACAAAAATAGCCCCAATTAAGATTACAAGACATCCTAATGCCTGGTTAAAATCTTTTTTTTTATAAAGGTGGTTGCATCCACACTCAGGACAAGCAGGATTTTTTTGGTTTACAAAGTGGTTCTTTTCCATTTAACTATTAGAGAGCAAAGCCGTACTGCAACAAATAATACTTGTAAATGATATCGCCAAACAAAACAGAAACTATTGATACATAAAGCAATCCTGTAGCGCTTTGTGTTGCCTGGAGCTGTAACGTTTTCCAAACGAAATAATTGATAATTATTGGAAATATGTTGCCCATAAAAAAAGCTACCAAAAGCAAGAGGCCATCAAATTCAAATAAGAATTGCCATAAATCTTTTTCAATGCCATAGCTATCCATGTGCTGCGTTGTTGCGAAAAAAAATAAATCCCACAATAATCTTATTAGCAGAGCTATCCAGAGTGTAATTGTAGATTTTTTTAGAAGAGAAATTGGCAATGCAATGACGTTCAAATACCAATGCCCAAGTATCATAGAAAAAAATACCCCGGCAGTGATAGCCGATCCAATTAAGATTGAAAAAGACGAGAGATAAAATACTGAATAATCTATAAATTGATCTGCAATCAAAATTAACGAATAACACCCAACCAAAGAGACAAGTGTGAGTATTGCATTGCTAACACTTTCTCTATTCCAATAAATCGCCGTTATTATCGTTAACGCAACTATCCACATAGAAGCGGGTAGTTGCAAAGCTTGATTGATTGAAATGAAGTGATTTGCAATGACACCAAGAGAGCCTATCACGCAACATTTNCCAAGATTAAACCTNTAAAAACCTTGATCAATTTTTTTAANAGGTGTTATCCAAAAGAAAAGTGGATATATAGATGCGTATCCAATGAATATCAGCACTATTGAGTGCGTGAANTAATTAAACATTTATTTGATCAATTACTTTACGTGCAATTTCCTTATATAATGTGCTTAGATGTGAGTCTGGGTAAGCTTCAATGATTGGCTTACCCGAATCGGTAGCTTCCATAATATCCTGTGATATCGGTATTTGGCCCAAAAGCGGCACTCCAAGGCGCTCACTTTCAGTTTTTCCACCACCATTTTTAAATAAATCCATTCTGATTGTGAACGACCCGTCGTCTTTGAT
>PBOO01000011.1 GCA_002724475.1 Fidelibacterota bacterium
CCCTGGGTCTCCAGCGGATGGATTTACAATTACATTGGAAGCTTTCGCTGCTAATGAATTTGCCATTAATGATTCACCAGAGCGTGTCATGTCGCCAGCATTGATAGATGAGCTAGTCGACCCTTGCTTGTCGCGATTGGCTTCAAAACCTAAAGCGGTAACACTAATGGCTTGAAGGCCAATAGCATCTACCTCTAAAGAAAAGTTTTGAGTCACGCTTCCAGCTAGAGGAACGTCAACGTTTGCTGACTGACTTTTGTATCCAATATAAGATACCTCGAGCGTCACAGATTGGCCCTCAACAGTTCCAGATGGGATATCAATTAGATACGTTCCATCTGCATCTGTGGCTGCTCCAACCGAAGTGCCAGCAACAACAACATTGGCTCCCGCAAGTGGATCGCCGTTGGTGTCGGTTACGCTTCCTTGGATAGTGGATTGTGCGTTTGTAATTCCTATTAAAAATAGGAGCATAAACGCATTTTTAAGAAAATTATGCATGTTCTCTCCTTGATGATAGTTTTAGGTGAAATTTTTTGAATTCACCTATGTACAAAAGGTATNGTATAANTTAATAATTAATTGATATAAAACTAGAATATTTAATGCAATTANGAATATGCGTAGCTTTGAAGTAGTGTATTTTTGAGCCCTACTTAATCTTCTCGATTTTAAAATTAAAAAGAGCGTAAAAAATTGCAATGACAGGATTAATTAGATTGAAAAAACAAAAAGGCAGATANCTTAAAGTTGCAATNCCAAGCGAGGCTGACATGAATGCTCCNCATGTATTCCATGGAATTAGTGGAGAGGTCATTGTCGCAGAGTCCTCNANCGTTCTTGACAAATTCTTAGCATGAAGTTGACGTTTTTTGAATTCAGATTTAAACATTCTGCCTGGAAGNACAATNGCTATATATTGGTCTGCAGTGACAATGTTNATNCCTATACAAGTTCCGATAGTTGTAATAATAAGGGAGCCCGTTGACTTAACAAAAGAAAGAAGAGCCTGAACTAAAACATGCAATAATTTGGTAGTTTCTAAAACNGCTCCATACGTGAGGGCTGTAATAACCAACCAAACGGTGTTTAGCATACTGGACATGCCGCCNCGCGATAACAGGCTATCAACCACCTCTACCCCGCTATCGATTGAAAATCCNGAGTGCAAGGCAGTCCAAACTCCAGCAATATTTATTAGANCGCTTGAAAATTCACTTTCACCAANGAAGTTTTTTATTACAGCGGATTGAAAAATTATTGCAAACAGACCACCNATAAGCGCTCCAATCAAAACGGTTGGAAATGCGGGTACCTTTTTAAAGGCTAATACAAACACCAAAATCAAAGGGATGAAAGAAATGATAGAAATATTGAAATTGCTTTTAATTGTGTCCTGAATCAANACCAAGCCCTCAACGTTTTGAACCTCNCCAGAATTAAGCCCCATNAGTAGAAAGATAACNAAGGCAATCAATAAACTTGGGCCTGTAGTCCAGATCATGTGCCTTATATGAGTAAAAAGATCGGTCCCTGTGACCGCTGGTGCAAGGTTTGTGGTATCAGATAATGGTGACATCTTATCGCCAAAATAAGCTCCAGAAATAACAGCGCCCGCTGTGACTTCAGGTGAGAGACCTAATCCAACAGCAATTCCCATTAATGCAGCTCCCAATGTGCCTGCAACAGTCCATGAACTCCCTATACTTAAGGCTGATAATGCGCAAATAATACAAGCAGCGAAATAAAAAATTGAAGGGGATAAAATGTTTAAACCGTAGTAAATCATGGCGGGTACTAAACCTGACATGATCCAGGTCCCAATCATTGCACCAACGGCAAGTAAAATCAGAATAGCACCCATTGCGGCAGAAATACCCTTAACGATACCAGCTTCAATTTCTTTCCAAGCATACCCATTTTTAATTCCTATAATTGAGGCTATGGCTGCACCAAGGATCAAGGCAATCTGATTTCCCCCATAAGATGAATCGTCTCCATAGATATATACTGAAGCTGAAAGCATTACAATTAAAGACACTATTGGAATCAAAGATTCAAAAATTGAAGGTGCTGTAGTTTTTGAACTTGTCATAACTATCTGTAGTTGGGCTTTCTCTTTTCAACAAAGGCGCTAAGACCCTCTTTTGATTCATCGGTATCAAACAATTCGCTGAACCTATTAACTTCAAATTCTAACCCAGATTCAATATCAGATCCAACGCTCTCACGAATGCACAAAAGGGATTTTTCTATAGCCCGAGGTCCGTTCCTCAATACTTCGCGCGCCAGTTCTTTGCTTTTTTCTATCAAATCAGCTTGACTGAATACATGATTGACCAAACCAATTCGATGCGCTTCCTTAGCATCGATCATTTTTCCGGTCGTTATCAGTTCGTTAGCGATACCATACCCTACAATCCTTGGCAATCTTTGCGTACCTCCCCAACCCGGTAAAATACCAAGCAACACTTCAGGTTGTCCAAATTTAGCATTCTCACTTGCTACTCTCATATGACATGCCAAACTAACTTCACTTCCACCTCCCAACGCAAACCCATTTACCGCTGCAATGAAGGGCTTTGGCGAATTCTCAATAAGCAGGGTNAGGTCTTGACCTGACCGGCCAAACTCCAATGCNTGATCAGAGGTCATGGTTTGCATTTTTTTGATGTCTGCGCCCGCTATAAAGGACTTTTCGCCTGAGCCAGTAAGGATAACGACTCCAACGTTTTCATTTGCTATCATAGAGCCAACAGCATCCTTTAGCTCTTCAATAACATCTGCATTCAAAGCGTTAAGAGCATCTGGGCGATTTATCGTAATGATGCCAATAGAATCTTCAATTTCTTGTAATAAATAATTCATTCTACTCCCTGAAAGATCTTGAAAAAAGGACCATGATGGTAAAAATCTCTAATCGACCCAACAACATACAAAAGGAAAGCAACCACTTGCCAATGGGATTAAGTAGGGCATAATTATCGGTTGGACCAAATTCACCGAAAGCTGGGCCAACGTTTCCAATAGCTGATGCAGCAGCNCCAAAGGACGATATCAAATCTAAGTTAAAAGTAGAAAGGATCAATGCTGTCAAAACAAAAATGGATAAATATATTAAAAAGAAACCTAANGTGTTCCTAACTACATCATCACTGATAGAGCGATCTCCTATTCTCAATGGTATAATGGCTCTAGAATGCAACATTCTTCTTGTTTCCGTGGCTGCGTATTTAACCAGTAATATTATTCTGGTCAATTTCATTCCTCCGCTAGTTGAACCACCCATTGCGCCAAAGAACATTAAGAAAAAGAGTGCTAGTTGGCAAAAATATGGCCATAACTCGTAATCTGCGCTTGCATAACCAGTGCCCGTCATTATTGCAATTGACTGAAAAAGTGAAATGATAAAATTATCATGCGACCATTCGGAGCTAGAAGATGCAATGCTTAAAAAAATTAACGTAGTAGCGATCACAAGAGTAAAAAAATATACTTTTAATTCGTAATCTTTGAAGAAAGTGGAAAATCTTCCTGTGATAGCTCTAAAATGAAGGGCAAAATTGATTCCGGCAATAAACATAAAGAAAATGATTATGTAGTGAATGAGTGGATTGCTGTAAGCTGCAATACTTGCATTTTGAGTGCTAAAACCACCAGTGGGCATGGTTGTGAATGCATGGCAAATAGCATCAAACCAAGGCATTCCAGCAAACCCTAAAAGAGTCATTTGCAATGCCGTAAAACCTACATAGACCATCCATAGAATTTTTGCAGTCTCTTTGACCCTAGGCTTAATCTTATCGGCTACTGGCCCTGGAACCTCGGCCTTGAAAAGCTGCACGCCCCCAACACCCAAAAGCGGTAAAATTGCTATGGTAAATACTATGATTCCCATGCCACCGATCCATTGGAGAAAAGATCTCCAAAATAGAATACCTTTTGGCAAGCTCTCGATACCATTAGCTAGATTTGGAAGCGTATCTGAATTGCCAAGAATAGTAGCGCCCGTTGTAGTTACACCTGACATAGCCTCAAACCACGCGTCCGTATAATTGGGAATTGCTCCTGTAAGGTAGAATGGCAAAGACCCTGCGATAGCAACAATGATCCATGCAAAGGTAACCAGGGCAAACCCGTCTCTACTCGATAGTTTTCGACTTTTTCTTGTCATCAACCAAATGGGTATAGCAAAGATAAAACAGGCAGCCATTGAATAAAAATATCCAGATAAATCTGACTCCTGATAAATGAAGGCAACCAAAATTGGAAAAAGCATTGATAACCCAATTATCGCTAGCATAGCTGCTAAGATATTGAGAATGGTTTTATAATTCAATTATGACTCAAATAACTTTCTCAAAGTGGATACTGCGCTAGATTTTGCAAAGACTAAAACTGTATCTTCATCCGTTAGTTGTGATGAGCCTCTAGCTATGGAAAGTTGACCGTGGTGGTTTATCACTCCAACAATACTGTCTTCTGGGAATTTAATATCCTGTAAAGGTAGCGTGGTTACCTTACTGCCAGGTTCGGGACTAAATTCGATGACATCAACATCGATTTCGTCAAAAGTGGTAATGGGTGTCTCAGTTTGACTGCTGGANATAAATTTTAANATTGAATTAACAGTNGACATNTTTTTNCTNATNACNGCGCCTAAGCCNATCTCTTGAACTATTGGCATNTATTCNGTNGTGCTTAAATGAATTACAGTTTGTTTAACGCCCAAATGGTGCACTAGCATACCAGATAAGAGATTTGTTTGTTCGCTTTCAGTTACTGAAATAAAACTATCAGCCTCATTAATATTTTCAGCTTTCAGTAGNTCAACGTCAGTTCCATCTCCATGCAAAACCATAGTTTGTTTTAAATTAGAAGCAAGCCACTCAGCCTTTTCTCTTTTCTCTTCGATCAATCGAACGCTCAANTCACTCTGAAGTTCTTCAGCAATACTTCTACCNATCTTNCTTCCNCCTAAAATGACNACAGAATGCGTTTCTGTTGCTTCCTTTCCAAGCATATACATCAAGGAATAAAGGTGTTCTTTTTTTACTATGAAGTAAGCAATATCGTCTTTTTCAAAAACAAAATCTGACCATGGCACACGAGATTCACCAGCTCTGATAACGGTAACGATTCCAAAGCGAAAATCTCTATCCTCATCGCAAATTTCGCGAACAGTTTTTCCCATAACCGGAGATGATTCATCTAGTCTAATTCCAATAGTTTGCATTCTGCCACCTTCAAACTCCATTACCTGGGTCGCATATGAGTGGTGTACTAATTTTACAATTTCTCTACACGCTTCCCTTTCAGGATGTATTACGTGATCAATGCCGAATTTTTCAGGTTTTATAATTGAATCGCGGGTGGTGTACTGCTGATTGCGAAGGCGCGCGATTACTTTCTTTGCTCCGAGTTCTTTCGCCTGCTGTGATGCAATAAGATTTACTTCATCAACCCTGGTTAGGCAAAGCACATAATCAGCTTCTTGAACATTCGCTTCTGAAAGATTTCGAGGGCTGGCACCGTTACCTTCGATAACGATTACGTCCAGAGATTCAGATGCTCTTTTGCATTTTACTGAATCAATATCAATAACAGTGATATCGTGATCTTCCTGACTTAACGCCTTTGCGACGTGAAAGCCAACTTCTCCTGCGCCAATGATTACAATCCGCATAATATATTCTCAAACATGAGAGCTGTTATTTTATCAAGAAAAATAAAAATTTCCCATTATTTTATTTATTCTTTTTCTCTGAAAATATCAGCACCAAGAAGCTTAAACTTTTCTTCAATTTGCTCATAACCTCTATCAATATGATATATCCTACTTATATCAGAGCGACCATCAGCGATCAATGCTGCAATTACCAATGAAGCGCTAGCTCTAATGTCTGTAGACATCACTTGGGCTCCTGTGAGTGATTTTTGACCTCTTATGATTGCAATATTGTTCTCAAGAGATATATTTGCACCCAGCCTTACCAATTCTGGTACGTGTGAAAATCTATCAAGATAAATTGTTTCGGTAACAACGGACGTCCCATCAGCAACAGACATAAGGGCTATCCATTGCGCTTGAAGATCTGTTGGAAAACCAGGATGTACGTCAGTTGTAATATCCGTTGACCGAATGCAATCGTTTTGCTTAATTGTTATCGTAGAATCATCGATCGTTAAATCGCAACCAGCGTGATNNAGTTTTTCTAGAACTATATTCAAATGACTGGGATCGACATCTGTNAGGGTTATNTCGCCAAGAGTAGCGCCAGCCATCAAGAAGGTACCAGCTTCGATCATATCCGGTATTACTTTCACTTCAACNGGTCTTAAGCTCGACACTCCTTCAATTTCAAGCCTGTGGGTTCCTATGCCCCTAATATTTGCACCCATATCTACCAAAACGTCGCACAATTGAACAATGTGCGGTTCGACCGCAGCATTATTGATAAATGTTTTACCTTCTGCAAGTACGGCAGCCATTAAAATATTTGCTGTGGCTCCAACGGAAGCAATTTCAAAACTGATTTCAGATCCTTGAAGTTTTTCTGATTGTGCTAAGATATAGCCCTGATTTAAATCAATAGTTGCACCAAGTTTTTCGAATCCTTTTAAATGGTAATCTACTGGGCGTGGACCCCATGCGCAGCCGCCAGGCAAAGATACTTTTGATTCTCCAAATCTAGCCAACAAGGGACCCATTACATAAAAAGATGCTCGCATTGTTTTAACAAGATCATACGGAGCTTCAAGGGAGGTTATATCTGATGCGTCAATGCTTAAAGTAGACTCTCTAAGTGTGCATTTTGCTCCGAGGATTTCTAATAGCTTAATAAAGGTCCTTGTATCTCGAAGATCGGGAACATTATGGATTATTGTTGTGCCATTCACCAAAAGAGATGACGCCATGATCGGAAGAACTGCATTTTTTGCGCCACTTATTTTTACATTACCCTTGAGGCGCTTCCCTCCGTGGACTACCAGCTTATCCATGAGCTTCAGGATTGTAATTTTCTCGTGGCTCTTTGTAATACTGAATATCATTTTCACCGCTAAATAATTTGGCTACGGCTTCAATTTTTTCTTTGTCATTTAAATATGAGGCTGAAACGTGGGTATTACCATCCACAACTTCCTTACCAACAAAAAGATGNTGATCGGCTAAAGAGGCAATCTGAGGAAGGTGTGTTATGCAAATGACTTGNTTATCAGAGCTTAAATTTTTCAATGCCTTGGCAACCTTCTCAGCCGCTTCACCTGATATTCCAGCGTCAATCTCATCGAAAATAAGTGTACTTACTGGATCTTGATCTTTAAAAACCGATTTAATGGAAAGCATTATTCGTGATACCTCTCCGCCAGAAGCGATCTTCGANAAGGGNTTTATTGACTCACCAGGATTAGCGCTGAGATAAAATTCTACACTATCAAATCCTTTGGGTCCGTATTTCACTGGATCCCCATTGTAAATGATTGGACTTGCAGAGGATACGTTTTGAACAATTTCAACCTTAAAAGTTGCCCCATTCATATTTAAAGTAGACATCGTATCAACAATCTTTTTGGCAAGAAGATTTGATTTATCTTTTCTCGTGCTGCTAAGTTTTTCTGCTAATTTACTGTATTCATTTCTTAAAGAATCCAACTCTATCTCAAGTGAAGAAATAACGCTATCAAGATTATTTAATTCTTCAAGCTCTGCTCTTATTTTTGAGACGTTATCAATTACAGCTTCTATGGAGCCACCATACTTTCTCTTTAAGCTCTCAACAGATTGTAAGCGGTCGTGAATTTCGCTTAATTTTTCTGGATCGGCATCAAGGGTGTTGAGATGATCTACTAGCGCAGAGGATGCATCTTGAATAGATAAAGAGGCCTGCTCCAGAGACTCGTAAAGAGGAGTAAGTCTACTATCAAGTTTAGAGAGCTTTTCAAGTTCATCTGAAGCCGAATACAGTTGACGATAAATTGAGTGATCATGTTCAGTGAGGTTTTGATTGAGCTTCTGAATAGCGGAGATAGTCTCTTCAATATTATTCAACCGTTTGAATTCACTGGTCAGTGAAGAATCTTCATCAACCTGGGGATCTATTTCATCAATTTCTTTCAACTGAAATTCAAGCAACTCTTTTTTATCGTTTGAAATATCCTGAAGGGATTTCTTTTCATTCAATTTTTGCTCAAGCGNAAGGATNTTTTGGTATAGGTCTGANGTTTCCTCAACAAGGAATTCATTTTTGCAGAACCTATCCAAAAAGTCAATGTGTGTTTGAGNNTTCATAATAAGCTGCTGATCGTTTTGACCGTGAAAATCCGCCAACAAAGAAACAGAGGATCTGAAAGTACTTTCATCGTGTGGCTCTTCGTTGATAAAAGATTTAGCACGACCAGCCTTGGAAATAACTCTTCGATACAACGCGTTGCTTGAATCGGCGACCTCAACAACCGCTCTCTCCTGATTGCTTCTTACATCTGTCTTATCTACTTTTGAACCCAGTGCAATTGAGAGGGCTTTAACAATGAGAGATTTACCCGCACCAGTTTCACCGGTTATTACCGTAAAACCATTCATTAATGGGAGATCCAATTCACGAATGATAGCAAAATCTTTTATGTATATTTTATCAATCATTGGTTCGCAACCAAACCAATATTACAGCCAATGAAAATCCAAGGCTATCGCTAAATGCATCCCAACCGCTTGAAAATCTACCGGCAATATATGATTGGAAGTATTCATCCATGATACCAAACATTATACCAAGAGGGATAATAGTGTATACCCATTTTTTAGACAGATGCTCGATACTTTTTGCTGCAAGAATTCCAAAAATAAAATACTCGGTAAAGTGAATTGCTTTGTCCCATTCAAGCAGGAAGGATTTAGGCATATTCTTACTAGGAATTGATGATAACGTCAAAATCAAACCCGCATAAAGACCTAATAAAATTCTATATATCTTATGATTCATATCTCGACATGCTGNTTGCAATTTCTAAGAGTAAATCACTAGCAATTAAGCCTCTTTCGCTAATTTTTTTTGACATTTTATCTGCTACATATCCATGTATATATGTACTTATGCAGGAAGATTCAACTAAATTATAGCCTTGCGCTATGAACGCGGTGACCATACCGCTCAAGACGTCCCCAGTGCCCGCCGTCGCAAGACCTGGATTTCCAGATGTATTAATATAACCAGAGATATTGTGAACAATGATTGACGATGGTTGCTTTGCTATTAATACCGATGGATAACTACTAGCAAATCCCTCCATGTGATTTACCAGCTTCTCTTTAAGTTCGCCTAAAGATATTGATAGCAACCTACTTAATTCGCCGTGATGCGGTGTGAGTACGCATTGTAATTTTTTTAGTAAATCTCTGTTTTTGTAGAAAGGATTAAGGCCATCTGCATCTATNACAAGTGGNTTATTAATATTTTCATANATCATAGTAAGTAAATCTNTTGTTTCCTTGTTTGTGCCNAANCCNGGTCCAATCAAAACTGCATCTGCCCATTCCACTTGGTCCATTATAATTTCAAAGTTTTTTACTTGAAAANAGCCTTCACCCTCATCTTCGCATGAAACAGTTATNCCTTCCGTGATTTTTTTTTCATAGATCTCNCTNAAGGATTCAGGAGCAAAAACCTTCACTAGACCTGCNCCAGAACGCAGGGCNCCCATTGATGAAAGAAAAGCTGCGCCAGTCATACCCTTTGAACCAGCTANCACCAAAACCTTGCCNTGNGCGTATTTATTGGTTGTACTATCCATGGGTTTAATGATTTGATCTACAAAATTGCTATCGATCAATCTCCAATNGATACCANNTAATTCATNTTCAATTTTTGGAAATCCAATATCAACAGATTCAGTTTTTCCAGAAAAAGATTTACCTGGCTCAATGCAAAGACCAAGTTTTGGGAAGCCCATGGTTATCGTATGCGTAGCCTTCACAGTAGAGGTAGATANNANTCCGNTAGAGCTATTCAATCCNGTTGGCANATCACAGCANAGTATNCTTNAATTTAANTTTATCCATTCGACCCATTCTGAGACCTCATTGCGAAGTTGACCGGAAAATCCAATTCCNAGGATTGCATCAACNATAAGATCNAAACTTTCNCTGATAGGNGGCTTAGAGCCCTCAANAATACGTATTTGAGCATCCCTGCATTTTTTAAAAAAAATCAAAGAATCNTTTGATAANTTTTCATGCTTNTANATTGAAAANACANTNACATCNAANNTGAGTTTATTTAATTCTAANGCTGCTGAAAAACCATCACCACCGTTATTACCCTTTCCTGCAACAACAGCGATAGATTTTACTTTTTGATCAAAAGGCTGTTTAGATATGAAGCTAGCAACGGCTAACCCCGCATTACCCATCAACGACTCTCCAGGAATGTTAAAGTCTGCGCTGGCTCGTTTATCTAGCTCATAGGCTTGATCAGTGGTGAGTGCACGCATCATAGAAGAATCATAGCCATTGCAATTGCATAATCTTTTTCATGGGAAATGGAAACTTGGAGATCGCTGTAAGGTATTTTATTAATTTTTGTTACTGTTGGAGCGCCATTTGATTTTGGCAATACCTCAATATCTTTAAAATCTAATGAATCAATTACGCTAGAGGACAAAATGCACTTTTTAATGGCCTCTTTTGCTGCAAAGCGGCCGGCAAAATGAATAGATGGATTAGCTTTTGATTTGCAATACGAAGCTTCATTTTCAGTAAAAACTTTACTCACAAATTTGTCATTCTCTGAGCTAAGTAGTGTGCGGATACGTTCAATTTGAACTATATCCGTTCCAATGAATATTTTAGACGTTATTCAATTCCTTAATTATTTCAACGATTTCGTAAATATCGTTTACATCCCAATCGGCACCAGATTCCTTAGTGCCAAAAGTATCACCGTACCGAGCGAAAATTGTCTTCATACCTATTTGTTTTGCCCCAACGACATCTCGGTCTGGCCAGTCGCCTATCATCAGAGCTTCGCTAGGCTCTACAGACATTTTTTCAAGTGCCAATTTGAATGGCTCAGGTGAAGGCTTTCTAGCTCCGGTGTCATCAAAGGTTAGCACAGGATCAAAAACATGGTGAAGATTCAGATAATACAACCTCATCCATGCTTCCCTACTTGGAGCATCAGAAACAACGGCAAGTCTGATTTGATTTTTAAGCAACTCTATCAGTGTTTTGTTCACGTTAGGATATACAAGCAGGGTGGCCTCACGAGCTCTTCTATAAGCGACTACACCCGCAGCGAGGATCTTGTTNCTGACCTCACCCTTNGTTTTATGAAGATAATCATCAAAAACCTGCTGATTTTCCCAACCTGTGGTGACGTACAAGTCCATAATATCATCATAGGCCTTATCTTCATCTGCCTCAAGTCCCGCTTCGTTCATCGCTGTAATTGCAGCTTTAACTGCAAACTGTTTCATCTTGACAAAATCTAGAAGCGTATTATCNAGGTCGAATATTATTGCTTTAATCATGAGGGATTAAACCAATGAATTATTTGACATATTTTTGGGGATTTTTAATCTTATCAATTTCATATTCGGCCATTTTCCTCCANGAACGATCACTTCTAGCTTTTTCAAATGCATTCAACGCCCCAGCTTTGTTTCCGGAACCGCTACACCATTCTGCCATTCCAAGTTCAAACCATGCACCGCCAAATCTACCCTTAAGTTCCGTGCTTTTGCGAGCTGCCTGTAGCGCTTCATCACAGCTACCATTCATGTTGTGCGCACCAGAAAGACGAAAATAGCTCATAGCATCGCGCTCATTGAGCGCTACCGCCATCTCAAGACTGGAAATGGCTTGGTTCCAATTTTCNTCTTCAGAGTANATGACTCCGAGTTTGGCGTAGCCTTTTGAGTAGCTAGGATTAACNGTAGTGGCCATCTTTAAGGACTGCTTTGCCTTATCGTAATCTTTTTGCTGAATGTAGATATCGCCCATCGCNCCATAAGCCTTATCGTAACCTGGGTTTATGTCAATTGCGGACTGCAGNGAAGCCAATGCNCCATCGGTATCATTCATNGAGCTTTTAGCAAGCCCCAAAGCAAAATAAGCTTTNTANAATTGAGGGTTTATNTCGATTGATTTCTCGTAGGAACTTACNGCAAGGTCCTTGTTGCCCATTTTTGANTGAATGACCCCTATCTGAAAATGTGCCTGATAAAATGTTTTGTCAACGTTCAATACTTCATCGTANGAAGAAAGAGCGCCTTCAAGATCGCCTCTTTTATACANTTGNTTNCCCTGNTTAAANGAATTCTTNGCAACGTTNTTTATAGCAGTAAGGGCATTTTTATGATCAGGATTTATCTCGAGCGTTTTNTTAAAATANCTAACCGCTTNGTTGAAGTCTTTTTTTCTGAAATAGGTAAGACCCATATTAAAAACAGATTCAGGGTACTGAGGGAATTTTTCAGANGCNACNCTAAAAGATTCAAACGCNCTTTCAGCATCACCATTCTTCATNGAACGAATGCCTTTACTCATNAAGGTATTTAATTCGCTTAAACGCTCGAATTCGCCTCTAAAGTCTTTATTNTCNGGGTCNGCATCGATGGCTTCTTTNAACAAGGAGCCNGACTGCTTNANATCNCCCTTNCTCATCGCAACAAGNGCTAGNCCTGCATACGCAGGGGCNAATGTNGGGTCCATNTCNAGNGCGCTTTTNTATTCAGCTTCAGCGGTTTCAANGTTTCCGGATGTTAGNTTGTTTTGAGCAGAGNTNTAAAGCTCATCAGGGGACTGAGCAAAAATAGAAACTGAAAAAACACTTATTAAAAGAAATCGATACATCATTGAAAGTTAATCCTTTAAGTTAATAGTTGTGCCGAAGGCCGGACTCGAACCGGCACGAGGTTTCCCCCACTGCCCCCTCAAGACAGCGTGTCTACCAGTTCC
>PBOO01000053.1 GCA_002724475.1 Fidelibacterota bacterium
GTCGTCTAATGGTAGGACACCGGGTTTTGGTCCCGGCAGTTGGGGTTCGAGTCCCTACGCCCCAGCAAAAATTATGAATGAACAATTAAAAATATTTTCAGGTCGTAGCAACGTACAGCTCAGCAAAGACATAGCGAGTTACTTAGGAAAAGATCTTGGACAATTGACCATTAAAACTTTTTCAGATGGCGAGTTGTGGCTTCAGTTTGAAGAAAACATTAGAGGTTGTGACGTTTTTGTCATTCAACCGACTAATAGCCCCTCTGAAAACATAATGGAATTAATTTTAATAATTGATGCTGCTGTCAGAGCCTCTGCTAAAACTGTTACAGCTGTTGTGCCATATTTTGGCTATGGTAGACAAGATAGAAAAGATAACCCTCGTGTGCCAATTTCATCCCGGGTTATGGTAGATTTATTTACTGCGACTGGTGCCGATAGAATCATCACAATGGATCTNCATTCAACCCAAATTCAAGGTTTTGCAACAATACCGTTTGATCACCTTTACAGCAGAATGGTATTACTTGATGCTATTAAGTCNATTGGATTAGATGANNAGAACTCAGTNGTANTNTCTCCGGATGTTGGTTCAGCAAGAATGAGNCAGTCTTATGCTAAAAAACTNGGCATGCATTTTGCCTTAATAGANAAAAGAAGGTATGCTCCCAACAAAGCGGAGGTTATGCACCTTATTGGAGATCTTAGCAATAAGGATGTTTTGATCATTGACGATATGATCGATACAGCTGGCACAACCGTCAATGCTGCAAACGCTGCAATTGAAAATGGGGCAAATAGCGTTACTGCAGTAGCAACGCATGCGATCTTATCTGGACCTGCAATTGATAGAATCAAAGAATCTAAGATCAGTAAACTCATTGTTACCGATACAGTTGCAATTCCTGAAAGTAAAAAGTTAGATAANATGGAAATAGTAACAGTATCAGAAGTTTTTGCAGAAGCNATTAAACGTGTTTATGATGGAAAATCAGTAAGCGCATTATTTGAATTTTAAATTAGGTAATTATTATGGAATCATTTTTTAAGCTAAACGTNGAACAAAGAGAAACGACTGGTAATTCAGCTGCGCGGTCACTTAGGCGAAACGGTAAAGTGCCAGCAAACTATTATTACAAAGGNGAATCAAATCAGAATTTATCAATAGATAAAAAAACATTACACAAAGCAATACAATCCGGTCAGCAAGTTTTTGAAATGGAGCTAGATGGAAATGTTATCTATGTAACTTTTAAAGCGGCCCAATATCATCCTGTAACTGAAGAAATTATGCATGTTGATTTATTGAGGGTCAGACGTGATGTTAAAATGAAATTCAGCATTCCTCTCAATTTGGTTGGAGATTCAATTGGCGCNAATGAAGGAGGAATTGTATCACAAACAGCTACNACTATCGAACTTGAGTGTTTTCCAACGAATGTNCCAGATAGCATTGACGTAGACATTTCAAATCTTGAATTAAATGGCTCTCTTACTGCTTCAGATATTGATTTGCCTGAGGACACCGAGTTGGTTTCAGCTGAAGATACGACTATAGCTGTTTGTGCACCACCAACAACTGAAGTTGAAACTGAAACTGCTGATGAGGATGAATCTGATGAGTCAACCGATACTCCAGCTTCTGACACTGAAAGCGATGCTCAGAAATCTGGCGAAGCAGAAGATACTAGCTCAGAAACGAATGAAGACGAATCAAATAATGAAGAGGCTACATCAGATTAATGATGATCTCATTTTTAGGTCTAGGTAATCCTGGTAGCGTCTATGCAGAAACAAAACATAATGCAGGATTTTGGGTATTAGATGAGCTTTCCAAAAGATGGAAAATTGATTTTAAGCCCGGAGATGGTGATTATTTATATGCTGAAAAAAAAGATTCAGACGTGGTTTTGATAAAACCCACTACTGGCATGAATAGAAGCGGCAACATTATCAAAGTTGTTATGAAAAGATGGAAATTAAATCATGAAAACCTTCATGTAATTTTTGATGATATTGATCTTCCGTTAGGCAGCTTAAGAATAAGACCTTCAGGAGGCGATGGTTGTCACAGAGGAATGGAGTCGATTATTTATCGTTTAGGTAATAATAGATTTCCCAGGATAAAGTTTGGCATTGCCTCTGGNAGAAACCTAAGACCTGCTGAAGATTATGTATTGAAAAATTTTAAAAAGAAGGATCAAGTGTTGGCAGATGAAGTTATAGTGAAAACCGCAGATGCGGTTGATTCCATTATAAGTATTGGATTAGAAAAAACAATGAATCAGTTCAACGCCTGACATTTAATTATAGATAAAAGGAGTAATTAGTGGACAATTTTTTATATTTGGCAACTTTTTCAGGTATCATCGCGATGTTATTTGCTTTCTGGAAAACCAGTTGGATAAACAGCCAAGACGAGGGAACGGATAGAATGAAATCTATTGGCACAAGCATTGCAGATGGAGCTATGGCATTTCTNAGAGCTGAATATCGTATACTTGCAATTTTTGTTTTTGCTGTTGCAGTTCTCTTGGGTGTTGCTAATTCAGGAAGATCCGACTCAAGTATTTTAATATCGCTTTCATTTATTGTTGGGGCTATAGCATCTGGATTAGCTGGTTTTTTAGGAATGAAAGTTGCTACAAAAGCAAACAATAGAACCACTAATGCAGCAAGAGAAGGTTTGGCACCAGCATTGAACGTTGCCTTTACCGGTGGCTCTGTAATGGGAATGAGCGTTGTTGGTTTAGGGGTATTAGGCCTAACAATTCTTTTCATTTTTTATTCTAATTACTTTGGAAGCGACTCTACTTCAATTAAAACTGTTTTAAATGTTATTTCCGGATTTTCTCTTGGCGCTTCTTCCATTGCTCTTTTTGCAAGAGTTGGAGGTGGTATTTATACAAAAGCTGCTGATGTAGGTGCAGACCTTGTTGGAAAAGTTGAAGCAGGTATTCCAGAAGACCATCCCCTCAACCCTGCAACTATCGCTGANAATGTAGGCGACAATGTTGGCGATGTAGCGGGTATGGGTGCTGACCTTTTCGAATCCTATGTAGGATCAATAGTAGGCTCCATGGTTTTAGGTGCTAGCATTCTTGTATCGGGGGCTTACGATCTCAATTTTGTAATGCTACCTCTGCTTATTGCTGCATCTGGAATCATTGTTTCTATTATAGGTACTTTCATGGTTTCTGTAAAAGAAGGCGGCGATCCCCAAAAAGCTCTAAATAGAGGTGAGTTTGGCAGCGCTTTTATCATGGTAGCTGTCATATATTTTCTTATTCAACAATTTTTACCTGNTAGCTTTGTTCAGGGTGCTACAACTTACTCTTCAATGGGTGTNTTTTATGCTACNGTAATTGGATTGGCTGCNGGTCTTGGAATTGGTATGATCACTGAACATTATACNGGCACGGGAACTTCACCTGTAAAATCTATTACTGATCAATCTGTAACTGGAGCTGCAACAAATATTATTGCAGGATTAGGCGTAGGCATGCANTCAACNGCATTACCTATTATAATTTTGGCGTTGGCCATTATTGGNGCCCACTTTTNTGCAGGATTATATGGTGTCGCAATGGCGGCTCTAGGCATGCTTGCTAATACTGGTATCCAGCTTGCTGTTGATGCCTATGGGCCAATATCTGACAACGCTGGAGGTATTGCTGAAATGGCTGAACTTCCACCTGATGTAAGAGAAAGAACAGATAAGTTAGATGCTGTTGGTAATACTACTGCTGCTATTGGTAAGGGCTTTGCTATTGGTTCCGCTGCTCTAACAACACTTGCCCTTTTCGCAGCTTATATGGTTCAAAGCGGCATAATTCAAGAAGGTATTAATATCGCAGAACCCGCGGTAATGGCTGGATTATTTATTGGTGGAATGCTGCCATTTCTTTTTTCATCGATGGCCATGAGCGCTGTTGGTAGAGCAGCAATGTCAATGATTGAAGAAGTTAGAAGGCAGTTCAGAGATATTCCAGAATTGAAGTCAGCATTGGCAATCCTAAATAAAGAAAAAGACGAATCAAAATGGTCAAAAAAAGACAGGGATACTTATGAGCTAGGGCTTACAAAAGCTGATCACGGTCGCTGCGTAGAGATTTCTACTCAAGCTGCAATTAAAGAAATGGTGGCACCGGGTCTATTGGCAGTTATTACTCCTGTCGTGTTTGGTTTTGGACCGAGGCTACTTGGAAGCGATTTAGGTCCTCAAGTACTTGGTGGTCTTTTAGCTGGGGTTACCGTCTGTGGTGTTCTAATGGCAATCTTCCAATCAAATGCGGGCGGTGCATGGGACAACGCAAAGAAAATGATTGAAGAAGGCGTAACGGTTGATGGCGTGAAATATGGAAAAGGCTCTGATGTTCATAAAGCAGCTGTTGTTGGAGATACTGTTGGAGATCCTTTTAAAGATACATCGGGACCATCATTAAATATTTTAATTAAGCTAATGTCCGTNGTGTCATTAGTTATTGCGCCTCTAATTGCATAGAAATCTAGGAGATTTTAATGAGATATTATGAAAGCTTATATATAGTTAATCCTAACTACGAACAGAACAGGTTGGATGAGGTTATGAAAACGGTTTCAGATAAAANTTCTGAATATGGCTTCAAAACCNTCAATCATTTCGTTTGGGGTAAAAAGAGATTAGCATACAATATTCAAGAGCATAAATACGGATCATATGTTTTATTACATTTTGAAACTGAATCACTTGAAAACCTTGAGAGATTCGAAAGATTTATGGTTCTTCAAAAAACTATCTTGAGAAATCAGACNGTTCTGCTTGATGATANGCCNGAAAAGCAGTCTGAAAAATCAGAATCATCAACTGAAAGCGTTGATAAAAAAGAAGCCGATCCAAAATCACCTAAGCAAGATTCTAATCCNGAAAAAAATAAGAAATCTGAAGAATCCGCTGAGGCCGATGAAACACCTGAGCCAGAGCAANCTGAAGAATCCGCTGAGNCCGATGAAACACCTGAGCCAGAGCAACCTGAAGAATCCGCTGAGACCGATGAA
>PBOO01000054.1 GCA_002724475.1 Fidelibacterota bacterium
AGGAATCCCCCTCGCACCTGGGCGCTCACCAACGCAACTGTTCATACAGAGCCAGGTAAGAGTATCATTGATGGTACCATCATTATTCGCAATGGGGTAATTCAAGCGGTAGGCAGAAATCTTAAAATACCTAACCAAGCTACGGCGTTGAAAATGGATGGCAAGCATATCTATGCTGGCTTTATAAACGGGCTTGTTGATGTTTCATCAAAGGCTGACAGTGGTTCGCTGGAATTACATTGGAATACAAATATGCGTGCGCATTTAAAGGCCAGTGATATTTTTAAGGGCAAGAAAAAAGACCTAGATGAAATGCGCTCTTTAGGCTTCACCACTGCGCATATCACTCCCAGAGGAGGTATTTTTCAAGGAAATTCAGCGCTGATACAATTAAATGAAAATCCAAAAGTACTTTCAAGTAATCTTGCTGAAGTGGTTGAGTTCAAGTCTGGAGGTTGGGGAGCTAAGGAATACCCGACCTCACTTTTAGGAGCAATAGCGTTCATTAGGCAAGGCTTGTATGATGCAAAATGGTACGATAGGGCTCAAAGCATACTTGCGAAACACCCTGAAGGAAACGAACAAATAAAGGTTGATAAATCGCTTAACAGTCTTTCAAAATCAATCAACAACAAACACCCATTTATTTTCAGAACAAGCAACGAACTTTACATCAACCGCGCTTCAAACATAGCCCAAGAGTTTGATTTGAACCTTTGGCTAAAGGGCAATGGATACGAGTATAGAAGAATAGATGACTTGCCTGAAGTTTTCATGGTTATACCTGTCGATTTTCCCGCTAAGCCCAAAGTAAGCAATCCCCATAACGCTTTGCAATATTCAACAAAACAGCTGAAACATTGGGACATGGCTCCTGATAATTTAAGCAGACTGGCTGAATCTGGATTTGAATTTGCTTTAACGACTGATGGACTTAAACGTAAAAGGGATTTCAAAAAAAATATTTCAAAAGCTGTTCAGAGGGGCTTAAGCAAGACGGATGCTCTAGCTAGCTTAACAACCATACCCGCAAAAGCATTTGGAGAGTCAAAAAGACTGGGCAGAATTGCACCAGGGTATATTGCAAATTTAGTGGTTACCGATGAAAGTTATTTCAATCGAAAATCAATTATAAATTCAGTTTGGATTGAGGGCGATCAATTCGTCATTAACCCAGAACCAATCGTTGAAGCTCAAGGAAAATGGACGGTAAAAGAAAGAGAGAAAAGTTGGGAGCTTGAAATTTCAGAACAAAACCTTATTTATACTGCTTCTGCTAAAAAAGATGGTGAATCTTTTAGTATCTACAATCTCTCCATAGATCAAGACAGAATATCTTTTGTAATTAAGGACAGTTTAATAGCTAATATGGGTGCGGTTAGGTTTTTAGGAAATATCGAAAAAAGCTCAATGAATGGCGTTGTAGTTTATCCAGACAATAACAGGTCTCAGTGGTCAGCCAATCTTAATGCAAGAATGAAAAAGGATATTGTCAACAGCTCAAGTGACAACGCAAGTAACCTAGAAGTTTTTTATCCGGAAGGGGCCTACGGCATCGATGATGGGATTCCAAATCCTAAAACTGTTCTGATTGATGATGCAACTATTTGGACATCAGGGCCAAAAGGCATCTTGAAAGGGTACGACATTCTTTTTCAAAATGGTAAAATCAAAGATATCGCAAAAAATATTTACTTAACAGATCAAAATGCCGTCATAATTGATGGCAAGGGTAAGCATGTTACGCCGGGTCTAATTGATGCGCACAGCCATATGGCTGGAGAGTCGATAAATGAAGGATTTCAAAATGTGACCGCTGAGGTTAGAATGCGGGACGTAATAGATCCCAACGACATTGCGATGTACAGAGCTTTAGCTGGAGGTCTTACCACAATCAACCTACTCCACGGCTCAGCAAATCCTATCGGTGGGCAAAATGTTGTAATGAAACTACGCTGGGGAAGTTTTAGCAATGACCTAATATTTAAAGAGGCTCCTCAGGGTATTAAATTTGCTTTAGGAGAAAATGTAAAAAGAAAACGATCCTATGGTAGATATCCAGAAACACGCATGGGGGTTGAGCAGGTCATACGTGATGCATTTGTTGCTGCTCGTGATTATGAAAAACTATGGAATACGTACAATAAGGATGCAAAGCTTCAGCGAACCAAAATACCTCCCCGCCGCGACCTTGAGCTTGATGCTATGGTAGAAATAATGAAAGGTGATCGACTGGTTCACTCCCATTCATATAGACAAGACGAAATCTTGATGCTTACACGAATCGCAGAGGATTTTGGATTTACGATAGGAACTTTTCAGCATGTTCTTGAGGGGTACAAGGTAGCTGAAAGACTCAAAGAGCATGGCGCTGGCGCATCCACTTTCTCTGATTGGTGGGCTTACAAATATGAAGTAATTGATGCAATTCCTTTCAATGGAACTCTAATGGCTGATGTTGGAGTGAACGTTTCTTTTAATTCCGATAGCGATGAACTAGCCCGAAGAATGAACCTTGAAGCTGCAAAAGCTGTAAAGTACGGAGGTATTAGTGAGGAGAAGGCGCTTGAATTTGTTACTATCAATCCTGCAATCCAGCTAGGAATTGAAAATAAAGTTGGGTCGCTTGAAATTGGAAAGGATGCTGACTTTGCCATTTGGTCAGGACACCCGCTTTCAAATTATAGCATTTGCGAACAGACATGGATTGAGGGAAAACAGTATTTTTCATTAGAGCAGGATAAGTTTTTTAGAGCTAGAGATAAGAAACTAAGGAACGACATCATTCAAAAGATTTTAATAAGCAATGAAACTGGAACACATATAATGAAACCAGACAGCGAGGAAGCCAATCATTTTCACTCCTGCAAAACCGAAGGATCTCATTCTCATGAGCATGGAGGTGCGCATTGAATAAAAAATTAATTTCCACTATTTTACTGGTTGTCTCAATTAGCTACGCTCAGGTACCAGCTTCGAAACAAACCACCCCTGTTCTTCTTAAAAATGGTTTCATTCATACCGTGTCTATGGGCGTTGTTGAAGGATCTATCCTTTTTGAGAACGGAAGGATTGTTAGAATAGCAAAATACATTTCACCGCCTGACAATTGTGAAATAATTGATTTATCTGGAAAACACGTTTATCCAGGTATGATTGCTGCGGTTTCAGGGATTGGACTAATAGAAATAAATGCAGTATCTGTCACAAATGATCACTCTGAACGCGGAGATTTTAATCCCAACGTAAGAACCAACGTAGCCTACAACCCTGACTCTGAGCTTATTCCAACAACAAGATCAAATGGGGTTTTAGTTGCAAATGTTGTTCCAAGCTCTGGATTAGTATCTGGGCAATCTTCCGTTATGATGCTGGATGGGTGGACATGGGAAGATGCTACCTTACAGTCACCAAGCGGACTGCATATTAATTGGCCTAGCATGAAAACTGAGGCTACAACTGACTATCAAAAAAAGGCTTTGAAAACCGCTAAGAAACATCTCTCAACTCTCGAGACTATGATAAAAGACGCTCGAGCATATATGCGNCTGAGGAAAACTAAGTCACGAAAGGCCGAAAACTACCATCCTGAGGATTTACGCTGGGAGAGTATGATCCCTTATGTCAATAAAAAATATCCAATTTATATTAAGGCAAACGAGGTAAAGCAAATAGAAGCAGCGGTAAGCTGGTCAAAACGACATAGCGTTAACATTGTGATTGTCGGCGGAAANGATGCCTGGAAAACAACCGATATTTTAGTCAAGAATAGAATTCCCGTCATTTACGAGGGGGTNACNAGCATTCCAATGAGGCGATTTGAAGACTACGATCAAGCCTATAAAACACCAAATATTCTNTATGANAAAGGTGTTCAGTTTTGCATATCGAGTTACGGGTACGCTGGAAGNACAGAACAGCTCCGTAATTTACCCTATCAAGCATCAATGGCTGCCTCCTATGGATTGCCAAAAGATGTGGCCTTGCGTGCAATCACGCTTTCAGTTGCAGAAATAATTGGTGTAGATAAACAAATTGGNTCATTAGATCCGGGAAAAGATGCAACGTTATTTATTTCAGATGGCGANCCCNTGGAAATTAGAACAAACATTATTCAGGCTTATATCAAGGGNAAAAAAATTGATATGAAAGATAGGCACAAGAACCTGTATTCTAAGTTTAAAGAAAAATACAGGCAGCTTGAAATCCTAAAGTAGTATCAGTCTATTTTCTTTTGTAAATCGCGTAATCACCAGGAGAAGCACCTACCACTAACTCTTCCTGAAACTCGCCAATGTTATTATGAACAAAGACCGTATCAGGAGCTGTATAGTCACTTGTGATTCCCAAAAATAATTTTTCTTCACTTCCACTAGCAGAGTATAAATGATTAGTATCGTAGGACCCAATCTTTGATAGGGTTTGCAACGATAAATCAGCATTTAATGGAGCGGCACCACCATTGTAAGTCCTAAAAGCTCGGTTATCAAAACTAAAAACGTCGCCACTACATACCGTGCCTTTTCCATAGTCTAAAATAGCAACAGCTTCACTAATCAAATCAATTTTACTAGTTCCATAATAAGTTTCTANATAATCTGAGCTATAATAGGTGCGTGCTATCCATAAATTATCACCATCAATCAAAAGCTGCTGGGGACCCTTACCAACTTCGTAGGTTTTAACCACCTTACCTGATTCAATATCTATCCTAACAACNGAACTTGCAGAGCTATAATCTGAATTCATATTGATCGCTACCCAAAGATTCTTTCCATCTGAAACAATAGATTCAGGCATGCCATTTACAGGGATTGAATTCTCGATGTAATATGTAGACAAGTTTAANACCTTAACGTCCTGGGTATTATAATTGGTAAAATAAAGTCTATTATTCTCAACCACCATTTCTCTTGGGCCTGACCCTTCTGTGGAAATAGATATCCCAGGAAGCTCAAGACCATTTTCGCCAATTTGATAGGCTTTTATGAGATGGCTATTGTTTACAGCAACAAACAATTTTTCATTATGAACTAAAATAGATTGAACTACATCGCCAATATCTTTGACTTCCTGNATCAATTTTCCATTTTGAAAAACCGAGACAGANCCATTGCTTGATCCAAAATTACCTTCTGTAGAAACGAAGGTTAAATCCCTTGATTCATTTGTTACAACACCATCCTCACAAGCAGTAAAGATTGCTGCAAAAACTAAAAGAAGTTTTTTCATTTGATTGTCCTTATGTAATTAAGGGATTTTTTAGAATTAATAAATTCAACTCTTATCCCGAAAGTTATTAATAAAATGANGCTTTATTTTTCAGATATCCTGACTTACGCTTAAACAAAATATTTATGCCTTCTTCTTTCGAATGGCAAAAGAATTAAATATTTCTAACGATTACAGTAGCGGGAACTGTGCCTGAATTTCACAGGCTTCCCTGAAAAAATAACTGCTATTAATACTTTAAATTTAGCNAATAGGTTTTGAAAAAAAACTTATTTTTGCGGTGTGCAAGATTTTTTGAGCACACCGCATTATTATCTTGCTAGTAAAGGCTTAATTCCATGAATCTAAAAATCACAACACCACCACTGTAGTCGTCGAACTTAACTTTATAAACCCTATGTGTTATGGTGTCATAAATTATGTATGTATCATTTGAAACACCAACTTGATGCGTTACCATATTGTAGGTTAAAACTGCATTTGCTCCACCATATTGAATCCTGCCGCTTTCAGGGGCAAATTGATCACGGGCTGGAGCTACTTCAATCGATTCAAAATCCGAAGCACTATCTATTGCAAGCATAACTGAGTTGCTTAGGCTAAAACTTGGCATAGAAAAGCCTTGCCCTGCATCAACATTNTGATATGCAATATGGTATGCATTCTGATTTTGTTTTTTTTCTTCTAAATTGTAATAGAAGGCACCATCATTTACGTTTGTTGTTGTTACCTCTTGAGGAGTTTCAGCTTTATTGCTATCTGTATCTTTGTCCTCGCAAGCTGACAGCATTAATGCCATAACTAGCGGTGCTATTTTTATTAACTTATTCATTATTGTTCCCCTTTATTTATATTAGTTGAAAATTCTAAAAAAGCGCTTCGACCAACGAATGGGCCGAAACGGTTGTCGATATAATTAGTCAGGTTATTGATTCCAAACCTAACATTAATAAAATCATAAAATACCTTTGATCCAGTTAGGTCGATAATAGCGTAACCNTTAAGCTTTTTATCTGCATTAACAAAGATACCCTTAGATGGATCAAATTCTTGAGGCAAATAAGGTGCAACCCATTTAACAATAAATGTTGTTCTAACGTTATTATCATTGAAATAACTTAAGTTTCCATTAATTGAAAGTGGCATCGTATTGGGAATAGGGTTGTTTTTTTCATCACGGTTGTCAAGCCAATTAATGCTAACTCTACTATTGAAGTAATTTGAAACTTTCCACTGATGCATTAACTCCAAACCGGAAAAAGTCGCTGATTCAATATTTTGATAGCTCAACAGTCCTGGTTGAATAACGTAGTCATTGATTAGATTGCTAAAATCAGTATGATAGAGCATTAGGCTTATTTGATGTCTTGATGGATCTGTATATTCAACACCAAGAGTAGTTCCATTAGATATCTCAGGCTTTAACTGTGAGTTACCTTGGACAGAATAATTGAACTGTGCGTGATTCCAATCAATAAATCTCTCCATAAAAGATGGCGCTCTAAATCCTTTTCCCCAAGCAGTTCTTAACTTCCAATTCTTATCTATTGAATACATCATTCCAATTCTTGGATTAATTACAGAGCTATATTCTGAAAAATCATCATTTCTAATTCCAATTATGAAATTGAACTTTTCAACAACATCAAAACTTGTTTGAAGAAAAATACTTTTATTTAATATGCTTTGNTTTCCATCTTTAATTCTATCGCTTGAGTAGCTTGCGCTGTGAATTTCAATGCCAGAATTAATATCAGTTTTGCCAATTTTTTTTGTAAACAAACCTTCGTATTCGACAAAGCTCTCTTTTGTNAGGTCATCTCGCTCTAATTCACCCCATGGTCTATTTTGTAGATAATTTCTCTTATAAGTACTAGAAGTGATCGTTTGGGTGTAGTTTTTGAAAGCATGGGAAAAAGACAAATTATTTCGCTGAATTTTAGTATTTGTCACCATGAGCTTTGATTTACCACTTTCAGATTGATCGTAAGTNTTTACCTTAAAAGAAAGATCGTGGTTTTCAAAAACATTAAAGCTCAATATAGATTCTAAGAACTGTTTTTTCAGCAGATCTATTTCAATCAGCTCGATACTCTGATCTCTNTTGATTTCTTGTAAATTAACATTTAGGGACATGTTTAAATTTTTGAAGGGTTGATTGATTTTAAAATTCAGATAACTTGAACCACTTCCAAACCCATCGTTGCGAACGTTGTTTTCAGTATTATTTGCTCGAACTGAAAAGTCGTATGATTTTTCAAAAAGCTCATTCGTTGTAATTATATTGATCACTCCAGCCATTGCTTCGCTTCCATAAAGCGATGAACTCGGACCTTTTACAATTTCTATTTTGTCTACGTTATATGTTTGAATTTGATCCAAGGAGACACGGTTATTGAATTTACCATTGATAGGTTGTCCGTCAACTAATATGAGTATGTATCTTGAATCTAATCCTAATAAATTGAGAACAGATCCTCCNTCAACGGATGTTTGCAGACTAACGCCTGAACGCTGAGCTAATAAATCTGCAATGTTTGTTGCTCCGGAACGTTTGATTTCTGACTTATTTATTACCTCGGTTGCTATTGGAACGTTTTTGTGAAGTTTTTTAGTACGAGTCGCGGTTACAACCAATTCATCCATTTTAATAAAAGTTTTTTTTAGCGCAAGATCAATATCAATACTTGAATTCTTATCTATAGTTTGATAGAGTGTTTGATAACCAATATGTGCAACCTCCATAGTCGTGGGGAAATCAAATTTATATTCTATCTGAAAATTCCCATTTAAATCNGTAGTTGCGCCTACTTTTTCTTTNGGAAAATATATGTTAACGTTGGAAATAGGGTTTTTTGAAGAACTATCAAAAACTCTCCCGGTTACTTTATCATCGGNACTTGATCCAAACAACAAAGACAGGGCGCTCAGCACAAAAACAGTGCGCACAAAATATATTAAGATTATGTATGAAAAATATTTAATTATTAATTTGATATGTTCCCCCGCTCAAATTTCAATTATATATTTAAGAAGTAGCGTAGTTCCCAATAAATGTAGTAATAAATTCTTCCATAGTTTCGCGTGACATTGGTTTTTTCTCATTACCTAAGAAAAATAAACCATGAAATAACCCACCAATTGCTCTCATCAAAAGATCAGGGCGCATTTTNGGNAATTCNTTNTTTNCNATACCTTCTTCNAGNANNCTTTGNAANACGCTATACATTTTTGATTGATATTTTTTCCATTCAATATTTTTTTCATTTGTATTCATAGCAATTGCTTTTGGAGCAGTAAATAAAAACTCAAAAAGGACGGGCTCATTCCTGACAAGACCGCCAATGATATTTAGTGTATTAATAAATGTATCTTTTGGATTATCACGATCGTGGATGACTGGCTCAATTGATTCCCAAATCATTTTCCAGCCTCTATCTAGAAGCTCAACGAANATCTCTTCTTTTGAGCTAAAATAATAGTATAAAGACGCTTTGCCAAAGTCTGATTGCTTTGCGATTTCATCCATAGTTGATTTTTCTATGCCCTGTTTTTTAAAAACCTTTAGGGCTCCTTTTAGGATTTGTTCCTTTCGAAACTCTCGCTCTTTTGCTTGTCTATCAGATATCATATTGTATTATATTTCGAATTATATGATTATATTTCGAATCACAGTTCGAATTTTAAAACAAANAGTATACATAAGGCAATATATTTGAAATTATTTAAACGATTTNAATCGATATACTATAATGAAATCTCAGTATATCCATTCAGCGATAAAGATATTTGTATCACCTTTTTTTGATTGATTTCTATTGGATGCAAAAACAAAATATTTACCATCTGGGCTAAACATTGGAAATCCATCAAAACCTTTAAAGTAAGTTATTCGTTCTAGATTTGTACCATCTGTATTCACTGCCCAGAGATCAAAATCTCTTCCTTTTGGGTCAGCCATATTGGAGCAAAAAATAATTCTCTCATCTCCNGGAAAGAAGTAAGGGGCAAAATTTGCGCCATCATTAAAGGTTATTTGTTTTTTATTTGTCCCATCTGAGTTCATTGTTCTAATCTGCAAATTCATTGGACGGATCATGCTTTGATTTATTAGTGATTTGTAGTCTTTGATTTCTTCATCTGTTTGTGGATAATATGCACGCCATATAATTTTTTTACCATCATGACTAAAAAATGGACCTCCATCATATCCAAGTTCGTTCGTAAGCATTCTCTTATCGGTGCCGTCAGTATTCATAGTCCATATTTCAAGATCCCCTGATGAAATAGAAGTGTAAACGATCCTACTTCCATCCATAGATACTGTAGCTTCAGCGTCATAACCATTTTCTGAAGTTAATTGATTAATTTCTGACCCTGTTCTATTNGAACTAAATACATCATAGTCTTCATACAATTTCCATACATACCCTCTGCTCATATCAGGTTTTGGAGGACAATTATCATTTTTGTGGTGGGTAGATGCATAAACAAATTTGTTTTTATTGGGGTAAAGAAAAAATGCACATGTTGTAACACCTTTGCCCGTTGAGACCATTTTAATTTCTCCAGTCTTCAAGTCCATCGTATAAATCTGATCACATTTCCCTTCCCCATCATGNGCTTGGAAAATTAATTCTTTGCTATCCGGACTAAAATATGCCTCTGCGTTTTCACCGCTAAAAGTTAACTGCCGAAGGTTTTTAAAATGACGCTCACCATCTTCTATGAATTTATTTGAGGTGCCGTCTGCAAAGTTGGAATAATTATTAACAGCATTCCACCTCATCAANGTTAATACTCCTAAAGTGATTCCTATAACTACAAAATAATTATAAAATTTATTCAAAATGTTTTCCTAGTATTTTATGGTTAGCAAAATGAGAGAGTCTTTACGTATAACTTTCAAAACAGAACTTCCTCCTGGCTCAAGATCTTTCAAAGCTTCCATATATCCATAAATATCATTGACCGGTTTTCCGTCAATTTCAGAAATGATATCACCCTTGACTAATCCNGCTTTTCCTGCTGGGCCATCTTTTCTTACTCCATCAACCGCTAAACCTTTTTTATCAGCCCCATAAGATGGCATTATACCAAAGGTAACTTTTAAATTTTGCTGAGATTGTTGTGGAGATTTGGGGCCAGATTCTGAAAATTGAGGTGCAGTTTCAAGCTGATCTATTGCAATTGCAACATCATAAATCATATCTAGAGACATCTTCAAACCCCTGGCATTAATTTTTTGCCAATCGTCGCTTGGTCGATGATAATCAGAATGGGCGCCAGTAAAGAAAAATAAAACGGGTATATCATTAACATAAAAACTTGCATGATCACTAGGACCAAAGCCATCAGGATTCTTATTTAAAATTAAATTATGATTCAATGCTACGCTATCGAGCATAGAGCTAAAGATTGGAGAAGTTCCTGTCCCGGAAATGTAAAGATTTGAGTTCTTCATACGTCCTATCATGTCAAGATTTATCATTGAAACTATTTTTTTTGAATCAAAGAANGAGCTTTTCACAAATGACTTAGATCCGAAAATCCCTTGCTCTTCAGCATTGAAAGCAACAAAGACGATTGACCTATTAAGCTTGCTTTTATTTGAAAATAATTTTTTTGCTAATTCTAAAAGGCCTGATACCCCTGAAGCATTATCGTCAGCTCCGTTGTGAATTTCATTTGAATTTAATTCTAAAGATCCGGAATGATTTCCCCCCATTCCAAGATGGTCAAAGTGAGCTCCAATTACAATAACCTCATCTCTATAATTTATGTTGTTACCATTGATTACACCCACAACATTAGGAACGGAAATTGAATTTCCTCTAATATCCGAGAATTCAAAAAAGTCTAAAAATTTATTCTCTTTGAATGGATTTAGCTTAAGATTGGTATAGTGGTTTTCAATATACTTAATTGCAAGATCAGAACCAGGAGAACCCGGATATCTTCCTTCAAGCTCATCACTTGAAAGATACTTGATATGTTNCATAATGCTGTCTTGAGTTATTTCATATTCATTCTTGTTTAAGCTTTCTAAAGACAATGAATTAGAGCAGCTCACAATGAGAAGTGCATTAAATAATAGAANTCTTACATTTATCATATTACCTCTAAAATCACACCATACATTTAATATGGTTGATCAATATTGTTAAACTATTTAATAATTTAATTAAATGTTTAAACGCAAGCCAAAGGTAATAGTTCTAGGCATTGTTGGTCGAAGNCCAGCTGGTCTTCTGGAAACAACAGATTTAGAATTAGNAAGGTTTTTTAT
The DNA here is from genome assembly GCA_002724475.1 of Fidelibacterota bacterium. Lineage (GTDB taxonomy): Bacteria > Fidelibacterota > Marinisomatia > Marinisomatales > TCS55 > TMED108. The sequence goes on from PBOO01000054.1 coordinate 11,522, forward strand.
AGAAATAAATAAATTAGAATTACTGTTAATTTTATATTGCCCAAGCAAGTCAAATTGATTCAAATCATCAGTTACNTTCTCAATATCAAAGGCGCCTGTACCTGCGACTGTTCTCATTTTACTAATTTTTTTCATTCTAAAATAAGCACTAGCCTTAGTTCCAATCATTCCTATTTCGCCATAAATTAAGTTTGATGGTAAATAAGGTAGTTCGTAACCAGACTGTACAGAGCCCCAAGCATCAAAAGAGCTTTCAAATGANGTTAGAAACTCCGATTTGGTATAAGTATAGCTAAGGTTAATAGGTATGAAAAGCTTGTTATATTTTAAGAGTTTAGACATAGAAAGCTCTAAACCGTAAATATTTACTTTACCAGCGTTAAATTGATCATATGTTCCATCACCNGCAAACTGCGTATCATCACCAAGAAGGTTTGAATACGCGCTATTGAAATAAATCGCTTTAAATTTATCAGAATTATTAGTGTAACTAATTCCGGTTTCAAGATTAATACTTTCTTCAGGTTTAATTTCTTCTGATTCATTGCTACCGGGTCCTGGTGGTGAAAATCCTTTGTGAATACCAGCTAACAGTTCAATCTTTGAATTGATGCTATAGTTGACCCCCAACCCGGGAATCAAAATATTTATATTTTTCTTTTTTTGAGTTGGAGAAAGTTCTCTTTTAGGGTCGTTCCAGCTTTTATTAGATCCGCTAATATCTCCTTTCCAGTCATTTCTATTTAATNCAATTTTTTCGTATCTAACACCAGCGGTTACCACAAAGTCTCTTATTTTGAATTGATCTTCGATAAAAATTGATTGAGCTCTAGCATTGTCTAGTCTATTATTTTTTGAACCAATACCCCAAGTACCAGATGTTGACATTTTAAGCTTTCCTTCGTTCATCCCATATTTATCAACTTTTTGAAATCTATTCATTTCATCTTCATGGGTTCTTAACCCCATTAGAATGTCATGATCTGCTAAAAAATCTAGCTTGATGTTTGTGACCAGCTGAATACCCTTTGAATAATACTCTCGATTATTAGCTTTAATGTCGTAAGTATTATCCGGTGCTTCAAATGTAGATAAATATTTATAATTTGAACTCTCATTGCCCTCATTCAATAGCGATCCAATTGACTTGCCATTAACCTTTGAAAGCTTATACCAATTTCTACTAAAATCNTTACGATAGCCAATTAGTGAAAAGTTCATGTTTTTTGAAATCTGCAAAGATCCAGTGAGGGATATTTGGGAATGATCAGCATTCATTTGATCTTTTTGAGAGGCTGCATAACGTGCGTAGGGATTCTTTTCATAATCTTTCTGNGTGAGCCCAAGGTAGGTTTCGTTGCTTATTTCGTTTGTTGAGCTGACTTTAAGCTCAATTGCACTCGGATATTGCTTGAAAAGTTTTGAGTTATATCTCAATTTTCCCATTAGATCAGTCTTGTTGAAACCAGTTCCATTATTACTAAAATCAATATTTTTAAATCCACTATTTTCATCATGAAGAATCTCAAATAAATATCCGTATTTTGAGTTTGATGAGCCTACATTTGCGTTAAGCATCATTGATTCATAGTTACCNGTATTTAAATTAAAATTAGATTCAAATTTTTCNGGGATAGGAGTTGAGACATAATTAAGAGCTCCGCCTGTAGAGTGTGGTCCATATTTTATTTGTGAGGATCCCTTTCTGGCTTCTAAAGCATACATCCTCCCTGCAGTGGGGGAGTAATAAGCTGCTGGAGAAGAATATGGTGCTGGCGAAATTGGCACTCCATCTTCCATCATATTTATTTTTGAACTTCTCTCAACTCCAGTTCCTCTCATTCCAATATTAGGTCTAAGTCCAAATCCGTCTTCCTCTTGAATATAAATACCAGGAATCTTTCCAAGCATTCTATTCACGTCTGTATCATTAAATTTTTTAATGTCTAAGCTTGAAATCTTATCAACTGAACCAGGAGATCTCAAAAAAGGGTTGGTAATTCTAGAAAGGTTTTTAATAACATAAATTGGATCCATTTCAATAACTTTTGATTCCATTTTAAAAAGAATTCCACTGTTCAAATCNTCCATCTCGATTTTTTTACTTAAAGAAGAAAAGCCTATCGCAGTTAATTCAATGGTAGGATCTGAGAAGTCTTTTGGTAAATCGATACGAAAGTAGCCTTCAGAGTCTGTTGATGCACCTATATCGTAATTTGCCAAATAGATATTAACGTTTGCTATGGGTTCGTTCTCATGCTGATCAACAACACGGCCAACAATTGAGGACTGAGCACAAATCATTGTGAACAAACATAATAATAATGATAATTGAATGAATCTTTTCATTCCTACCCCTTTAATTTTAAATATTCAGTTTTATTTCAATGAACAAAGAATAGCCCTTGGAAGGACTGAAGTGGAGTTTTAACCAAAGGCTATTCAATATACACGCTTCGAAAACACAAGATTAAGATAATGAGACTTAATCTCATTATCAATAATAAGCACTTTTTTCTTTCGTGTCAATTTTTTTTTGATCTTATAACAAATATTTATTTTTATTTTATATTGAATAAGTAATTTGTAGCACTNGGAACTACNAATCTAGAATCAACACAATGGCTAAGGATTTAAACAAATTAAAAACGGGGGGGCAATTCCTTCTCNATTCTATTAACAAGCAATCTATATACTCTCGTGAGGACTTTACCTCTGAGCACAATGAAATCTTTAAGATGGTTAAGAGTTTTGATGAAGATCGCGTGCTACCTCAAAAAGATGCTTTGGATGATTTTAATCCAGATATTGCAAAAGGACTTTTAAGNGAATTGGGTGATTTGGGNTTACTCGGGGTTGACATTCCTGAGGAGTATGGTGGTATCGATTTAGATAAAATCACTTCGGCAATCATTGCTGAGTCTCTCGTGCANAATCCCTCTTTTGCGGTAACTTGGTCNGTGCAAACAGGAATTGGATCGCTACCTATTATTTGGTTTGGTACTGATGATCAAAAAAAGAAATACCTCCCTAAAATTGCCACCGGTGAAGTTATTTGCGCCTATGGATTAACTGAGCCATCNTCTGGTTCTGATGCNATGCAAGCAAAGACCACTGCTGTTTTATCNGAGGATAATGAGCACTATATACTTAACGGTGAAAAGGTGTTTATAACCAACGGAGGTTGGGCTGAAGTGTTTATTGTTTTTGCGCAAGTAGATGGAAATAAGTTTAGCGCATTCATTATTGAAAAGGATACTGAGGGATTTTCAGTTGGCAGAGAAGAAAAAAAACTAGGAATGAAAGGCTCTTCCACTGCTCAGTTGGTATTTCAAAACGCCAAAGTTCCNAAAGACAATCTGCTGTATAAGGTTGGCAAGGGNGCTACCATAGCGTTCAATTGTTTAAATATTGGAAGATTTAAATTGGGTTGCTCATGCCTAGGGGGTTCAAAAAGAGCAATCACAGCGGCAACCAAATATGCTATCGATCGCCAAGCTTTTGGAACGACGATTTCTCAATTTGATGGAATCAAAAGAAAGATTGCTGAAATGTCTGTTCTTACCTTTGCTACAGATACAATGATCTATAGAACCATAGGTTTGCTTCAAGATGAGATCGATCTGGTTGAAAAAGACTCGAATGATGATTACTATATTCATATAGGTGAAGCAATGGGTAAATATGCCATTGAAACTTCAATGGTAAAAGTTTTTGGAAGCGATTGTAGTCATTGGGTTATAGATCAAGGTCTGCAAGTTCTTGGAGGTTACGGATTTCTTGANGAATACCCCCTTGCATCTGCGTACAGAGATGATAGGATAAATCAAATTTGGGAAGGTACTAATGAAATAAACAGGCAGATCATTGCTGGATTCTTNATGAAAAAAGCTCTTATGGACGAGCTTCCAATACGTAACGCTATAAAGGAAATAGATGCTTTTTTGACCTCAGAGGAATCTGTAGATGACGCCCCTCTTGCAAAAGAATGCAACACAGTTGATGCTGCAAAAAAACTCGCGCTTTATCTCTTTGACAGNTCCCTTGCTCAATATGCTCAAGACCTAAAAAATGAACATCAAATTCTTGAGATGCTATCTGATGTATTTACGGATATTTATACCGCTGAAAGTACGATATTAAGAGCTCTGAAAATTATGGAATCAAATAACGCTATACCAACAGCCGTTGACATAGCTAGAGTTTTTTCCACTGAAATGGTAAATCGAATTATGTCAAACGCGCACCTCATTCTTAATGCGGTAAACTCTGGCTCTTTAAATAAAGATGCACGTAACAAACTTAAAATATTTGAGGAACGGATGCGTCTAACAAATGATGTTGTTCAATTGAAGCGAAACATCGCAGAATATGTTTTTGAAAAAAAAGAATATCCCTATTAGGAAAATATTATGAATAAATCGGTAATCATAGACGCGGTACGCTCTCCGATCGGACTCAAACATGGTCAGATGATCGGAATTCGACCTGATGATTTAACCGCTCAGGTAATTAAAGGATTAATGGATAAAAATCCAACAATACACAAAGAGAGTATTGATGATGTTGTTGTTGGGTGCGCATATCCCGAAGGACCTCAGGGTCATATCATTGGAAAGTCAGTTGGGGTGCTGGCTGGCTTGCCTATCGAATCAACCGGTAAGGTTATCAATCGCTTTTGCGGTTCGTCGATGGACGCCATCCACCAGCTTAGCACTGCTGCGGAGTGTGGAGATGTTAGTGTTGCCATTGCTGCGGGCGTTGAAGATATGTTCTCTGTTCCTATGGGTGGGTTTGCACCAGATTTTCACCCCGAGTTAGCTGAGCAAGAATACTACATTGGTATGGGTGAAACAGCAGAAAATCTTGCCAAGGATTTAAATATCTCAAGACAGGATCAGGAAGAATTTGCAATGAACTCCCATCGAAAAGCACTCAAAGCGTATGATGAAGGCAAGTTTGAAAAGGAATTAATTCCTATAAATGTTAATGGTGAAACAACTGTTTCAAAAGATGATGGACCTAGAGAGCCTGATNAAGAAAAAATTAAAAGCTTAAACCCTGCCTTTATTGAAGGCGGCTCCATTACAGCAGCGACGAGTAGCCCAATTTCTGTGGGCGCTGCAGCTGTTCTAGTATCAAATGAAGAATATTGCTCCTCAAACTCTATTAAGCCACGAGCTGAAATTATTGCGCGTACGATTGCAGGTGTCCATTGGGATAGGATGGGAATGGGGCCTTTACCTGCCGTTAAAAAAGCTTTAGAAAAAGCCAACCTAACAATGGATGACATTGAAACAATTGAGCTAAACGAAGCTTTTGCTGCTCAGNCACTTTATGTTATTAGAGAGGGTGGTTGGGATGAAAACAAGATTAATCTTAATGGAGGAGCTATCGCTTTAGGCCATCCTTTGGGATGCTCTGGTGCAAGAATAATCACAACACTTCTCAATGTAATGGAGCAACAAGATACCACATTGGGCCTTGCGACTATGTGNATTGGAAGCGGTCAGGGCATAGCTACCATAATTAAAAGAATGTAAATGGATCATTCGATCAACAAAGTTGCGGTTCTTGGCGCTGGAACAATGGGGGCTCAAATTGCGGGGCACTTTAGTAATGCAGGTATACCCTCATTACTTTTTGATATAAATACAGAACTTGCAACAAAAGGGGTGGAAACCTTAACCGCATTACGACCCGCCCCACTATACACTCCAAAGAATACAGATCTGATCGATGCCTGTACTTATGACAAAGATTTAGAAAAGATAAAAGATGTCGACTTGGTTATTGAAGCGGTGGCTGAAAATTTAGATATCAAACATAGCGTTTATAAAAGCATCATTCCTCATCTTAGAGATGACGTAATTATTAGTTCAAATACTTCTGGTATACCCTTATCGGACCTTGTTGATGTCTTCCCAGAAAAACTAAAGTCCAGATTTTTAATAACACATTTTTTCAATCCACCTAGATACATGAGGCTATTGGAACTGGTCAAAGGTTCTCAAACAGATGAAAAGGTCTATAAAATGCTGGAGACAATTGGTGAAAACGTCCTAGGCAAGGGAATAGTACACGCCAAAGATACTCCAAACTTCATTGGAAATCGCATTGGTGTGCATGGTGCCAATAATGCTATCAAACTTGCCATCGAAATGGGTCTCAGTGTTGAAGAGGTTGATAAATTGACCGGCACTTTAGTTGGCAGACCTAAAAGCGGAATTTTTAGAACTGTTGATGTTGTTGGGCTTGACGTTCAAGCAAATGTCTCCGCAACTAGTTATAACAATCTTGAAGAGGATGAATCCAGAGAAGTTCTGAAGGCGCCAGAGATTCTATTACAATTAATCGAAGATGGAAGGTTAGGTCAAAAAACCAAAGCAGGTTTTTATAAAAAGACTGACGATGGAATTTTGTCGATTGATTTAAAAACGGGTGAATATAAAGAACAAAAGAAAGTTGTTTTTGATAGCTATCGCGCTGCAAAAAACTTTCAAAATGTTGGAGATAGAATAAGATCCTTAGCATTTAATAACGATAAGGCTGGTAAGTTTTTTTGGGAGATAACCGCTGACTCATTGATCTATTCTGCAAATAGAATTCCTGAAATAAGTGATGATATAATAAATATTGATAACGCGATGAAATGGGGGTACGGATGGGAGCTCGGTCCTTTTGAATGTTGGGACGCAATGGGTGTTCGCTCAACAGTAAATCGAATGAAAAAGGAAAATAAGAGCGTACCTAATTGGGTTAATGACATGCTTTTATCTGGAAGAGAAACATTCTACCAGACTAAAGATGGAGAAACTACTTATTTCGATGTTATAAGCTCATCAGTAAAATCTATTCAAAATGATCCAAATATCATTAATCTAAATATTGAAAAATCTTCGCAGAATCTTATAAAAAAAGATTGGAGCGCAAGCTTAATTGACCTTGGTGATGATGTATTGAATGTTGAATTCCATTCTGCTCTTCAACCAACACTCAACCCCATTGATTCATCAATGGGGGAAGTAATGAGCGATGCGATGGATTTGTTGGATTCAGACAAATTCAAGGGTTTGGTGATTGGGCATCAAGGAGCAAATTTCTGCGCAGGAGCCAACCTTGCCAATATGATACAGACTATAGATGCAGGTGATTTCGATAAGATTGAAGCCAGCATCAAACAGTTTCAAGATCTTATGCAACGTATTCGATTCTCAAAATGGCCTGTCGTTGCTGCGCCACATCACTTGGCACTTGGTGGAGGGTTTGAGATTTCAGCTCCCGCCACACATAGAGTTGCCTTAGGAGAGCTGTACATGGGTGCAGTTGAGATAGGAGTAGGCTTAGTTCCAGGCGCAGGGGGAAATTTAAGAATACTTTTAAATATGATAGAAAATAGCGGGTCAGGAATGTTAAATGCGTTTCAAGTATCTCAAAAGGCATTTGAAACGATTGCCTTTGCAAAAGTATCCAGAAGTGCAATTGAGGCTAAGAAATTAGGATACCTTCTTAAAACAGATACCGTGATCCTAAATAACGATCAAAGAATTAAGGCCGCAAAAGATAAGGCAGTTGAGCTATTGAATGATGGGTATGAAGCTCCAAGATACCGAGATGATCTTAAGCTGCCAGGATCAGGAGGACGTACAGCAATGGCGATTGCTGTCAAAGGCTTTAAAGCCCAGGGTAAAATCTCAGAGCACGATGAGCTCATAGCAAAAAAACTCGCATACATTCTTACTGGTGGTGATAAGGCTGGGTTAACAAAGTCCGTTGATGAACAGTATCTTTTAGATATTGAAAGAGAAGCATTTGTTTCACTAACTGGTGAAAAGCTATCTCAGGATAGAATCCGTTTTATGCTTAAAGCTGGGAAGCCTCTCAGAAACTAAACGCTAAATACTATCTACTTTTTCTCCAGTAGATTTTACTAACTTATTTCTATAAGCCAATGCAACTAAGGCCAAAGAAAGTAAAAGTATTGATCCAGATATAGCCAAAGCTTCATTAAACTTTAGATCTTCAAGTATTATATATCGTGCTAGTCCAATCATGGATATATAAATCGGATATCGAACAGGTATCTTACCTGTTTCAAAGAAGATTGAAACCATTTGCATAATTTCTAGATAGATAAAAAAGGTTAATATATTTTTTACTGTAATATCACCCGTGGTGAACATTTCAAGTACTTCTGAGCCAAACAGAAAAAGGACTAAGGCATATATCATCCAATGAGATATGCTTTCAATTTGATGCATAAATTTTGATGGTGTCATCTTAAAACCTAATTATTAATTAGTTCACTTGACCAGTATTTTTTATAAATATTGTAGATTTATTTACAAAAAATAGAATACTCTTTATCTTTCATATCCTATTCTATCATATGCGTTGACTACCGTTGACGTGATATTTTTTAAATGCGCCCCAATCCTTTTTAGATATCTTANATANAGAACAAGAGCTGCGGATTTAGATTGGCTACCCAACTTCGTTTTTCCGCTTACTATATCTGAAACAATATTGTCCGAGACAGTCGAAATAGCTTTTCTGTATTTGTCTTGAAGGGTAAACGCCAAATCTTCATCTTGATTTTCGATCACCTCTATAGTGCTTGAAAACCTCGATTTGACTTCTTCTTCAATTTTAGAAATTTCATCTGAAAGTTCACCAAAATTTATNGACGATTCTTTCATAAGAGTTAGGTCTGAAATATTTTTACAATAATCTCCTATTCGCTCAATATCAACTACCATATCAACAAGCACAAGACCATTGGTTACTTCTCTAGCGCTCGCACCTATAGAAAAGTGAGTAAGGACTTTTCTCCTAACGGTCATTTGATAATCATTAATCTTTCTGTCCTCTTTTTTTAGAGCTTTGATCTCTTTTAGGCTCTCAGGAGAATTAAAACTTTCTAAAGATTTTAGNAAGATCTCATGACTNAGCTTAAGCATAGCAATGGAATCATCCCAGGCCTGAGAAAGAAGGCTATCTGACTTCCATATTTTTATTATATCATTGAATATTGACATAGCTACCTACCTAACAATTGAAATTAAACTTAATGGAATTACAAAAAAAACGATGAAAATGTATAACAATGGATACAGTTTATTTTTTGTTGCAAGATCAGAAAACCATTCTGCAAGGTGTATTGGAATTTCTCTGACCTTCTTAATAGGCCATAACACACCAATTCCTAAAATATTAAAAATTAAATGACTTAGAGCAACTGCCAATGGAGCAATTGTACCTGAGACCATACTTGCAAGCAAAGAGGTTACTGTGGTTCCAATATTCGCGCCCAATGTGTAGGGGAAAATTTGTCTAAGATTTAATATTCCNGCTCCAGCTAATGGGATTACTAGCGAAGTAGTGATCGAACTGCTTTGAACGAGTATAGTAATAATAACCCCAAAGAACATTGCGCGAAGAGTTGTGCGAAAAATATGGGTATCAAAAAAAGCTTGAAGNCTAAGCATAACNAGCGACTTTATTAATTTTGTCAAATTACGGAGTGAGAAAAAAAGGAAAGATAAGGCAGCAACTAACAATAAAACGTCCGAATCTATAATTGTTTGTTTTTGAACTAGGGCTTCAATCCATTTAACAGTGGGCTTTGTAATCATTTTAACTGGGCTAGTAAAAGTACCTCCCCCAGCTCCAACAAGGACAGATGATAAAGAATAAGCAGCACTACTTATTACTCCAAATATAACTTCAAACGGAAAGATAACAACAACAGCAAGAATATTAAAAAAATCGTGAACAACGGATGCTGAGAACGCTCGTTTAAATTCTTCTCTATTTACAATGTGACCTAAGGAGACTATTGTATTAGTAATACTGGTTCCAATATTAGCACCCATTATATATGGGACAGCAGCAGCAACCGCGAGCTTAGGGTCATTTCCAAAGGTACCCGCTGCGACCATTCCAACTACCAAAGAAGTAGTTGTTGAGGAGCTCTGAATCAAGCCAGTTGCTAAAATTCCTATGAAAAGACCAATAAAGGGGCTAGCCTGGCTTTGAAAAAGACTTTCGGCAAATCCTCGGCCTAAGCCCTTAAAAGCAGATCCAATCATTCCAATACTTACTAGGAATAAATATAGAACTGCAAAAACGGCTGCAATGCGTAAATAAAGAACAAGCTTATTTGATGATGTTTCGTTCAATTAAACCAAAGCCTTAAAAATTAATTTTAATTTACCTTAAATAATAAAATTCGCTGAATAATAAATAAGTATAATCCATGTGTCGTCATGCAATGTAATCTTCATATAACTCATGAATGATCCCATCAGGAAGACCAGAATGTGGAACAATCATAGATTCACATTTCGACCATTTCATAGCTGAAATATAAATTTTTCCAGCATGAGTAATCACATCTGCTCTATCGGGTCTTAATCCCAGCTCAACAATTCGATGCTTGACATCCAACGGTTCAAGCTGGTTAAGAACTTCAATTATAGTTTTAATATTGATCTCATTTTTTTTCTTTTGGTCAGCCATGGAGAAGATTTTATTTATATTGCCCCCGCTTCCAATTGATTTAACTGGACCATCAATTTCTTTCCTTTTTTCAGTAATCCACTCTTTCATTTCTTGCCAATCGCCTTGATCAACTTGGCCCTTCAATATTCTTACAGAGCCTATTGGAAAAGATCTGGAGGATGTTTTTTCCCTGTTCATGATAAAACTTATTTCCGTACTTCCTCCCCCAACATCAATATAGACATAATGNTTNTNTGGATTTAGGTGCTGCTCAATGTGGTTTGACATTATAATTTGAGCCTCTTCTTTTCCGCTAATAATTTCTAACCCAACATCATAAAGATGATTGATCCTATCTACGATTTCTTTACCATTCGAAGCCGTACGAAGGGCTGCTGTCGCGCAGGCTTTGAAACTAATTGGCTCATAGGCTTTTATCATTAAATGAAATGCGTGTATGGTGTCTTTTAATCTATCTTCATTTTCTTTAGAAATTTTACCAATAGTAAAGGCATCCTCGCCTAATCTTAATGGCATACGTATGAGAGACTCTTTAATGAAAGTTGTAGAAGNGTTTTTAATTACTCGGCAAAAAAGCAAACGCATTGCGTTGCTGCCAATATCAATTGAGGCAAACTTAAGACTATCGCTGAGCGGAGCTTGAACCATTTACTTTGAATGCTTGAAATCTTTGGTAGGTATGCGGCATTGAAACGGAAATATATTATTTAATTACCAACTTGTACTACACTAATCTGCTAGTCTAGCATTTGTTTATGATTTGTTAACATAGCATTTGCAAATCAATACCCTAANTTCCAGNGCNGTAAACATGATTTATCANTGTATTAACAAACTTTTTAAAAGGTCACATATGAAAAAGGATTTTTTAACTGCAATAATTGTAATTACCATAACATTTTCAAATATTTTGTTGGGCCAAGATGATTCTCCCGTAACGCTTAGAATCCCTTCGGGAATTGATGTAGAATTATCCGGTGAGGTTGAGATGGAGCTTGTAGATGTTGAAGGAAAAGGTGGTGCTGGTAATCGAGAAACATTTCTTAAAAAGATTGAAACTAGAAGTCCTTACACNCGAATAGATAAGGCGGTCCTAGATTTTAAAGTTATCTATTCACCAACTATTTCGTACAGGTTTAGCTTAAGGTTCAATGACAATGGTGCTTACGCTGATAAGCATTACCTCCTATATAAAAACAATGANCTTCGATTGGAAATAGGTAAAAACCGTCCCGCGGTTNCATTAAAAAGAGCGACGGAAGCTTATCCNCTGATTGGAACAGCCTATTGGAAAGGCCGTCAATACCATGNTGATCTGAGTAGAACATCCGGTATTTTTAACTACGGGGCATCGCTTGCTCTCAAAAGACCGCTCAATTACGATGACGCTGCTGAAGACAAATCATTTAGAATGCTTGTTTATGGGGATAGTGAAAAAGTTGATGGCCAAACCTATGAAATGGGGCTCAGAGCTGGTATGGAGCTAGGAGTCATGCGGTTNAAAGGTTGGTACTACACCGGTAAATTGATTGATGATGAAGACTGGAAAAAAAGATTGCATTACGATTTTGATTATTACGCAACTGTTGAACCTGATACGGTCTTATCGAAGGATGCCAATATTGACCATTCATGGTTTGGCTTTAGAGGTGAGATCAATGTGGTGAATTCATTATTCAGAGCTGAAGCCATTGGTTCTNTGGATGGGTTTTTAAAACGCGGNGGATTTTATTTTGAGGGCAGTTCNAANGTACAAAAAAATCTTTTATTATTAGCTCGCTATGGTGAGTTAAGGATCGATCCCGGTGGTAGTGATTTCTTCCCCATGTTAAAAGATCCTCAAACATGGGACAGAAAACTATTAACACTAGCTTCGATCTATAACTTGACAGATTATGCAAAATTAAAAGTTGAATATTACTTTCTTGGTGAAGTTACTGGTGATACTCAAGAAATTGCTGATGATGAAGGCAGGAAGCCACAATATGAAGTTAAAGACAATCAGTTACTTGTTCAATTTGAACTCAACTTCTAACGTTGAATTAACACCCCGTTAATAATTTATTTAAATAGAGCGCTTAAAATATTTCAAATGATTATAGGAGAAAATTTTAAAATGATCAGAAAACTATTACTAGGAATAAGTTTATCCCTTGCTTTTCTTTTAACTTCCTGCGAAGATAAGGTAGCCGAAGAAAAGCTTGTTGTGGATAATTTTGGCATTACACTTGTTGACAAAATCACGACTGGAGATGGGTCTCAATCGCAACCTGAGCTCATACGGTTCATCAACAAAGATCTTGGTGTAATTGTAAACTCTAAGCAGAATACAGTAGATTTTATAAATATCACATCAACCAGCATATCTATGGCCGGTCAAAGCGTTCAAATAACCAATGATGCTGATGCAGACGCCTCATCGATCGATGTAAGTGTAGATGAATCTATTTTAGCGGTGGTAGTTTCTAAAGGTGCTTGTGAAAGGGGCGAACTCTATCTAATCAATACTTCTAGCCTGCAAAAATCAGGTCCCTATGAGCTTGGGTTCAATCCAGATGCGGTTGATATTGCTGTTGATAATAAATACGTGGTGGTCGTTAATGAATTTGATTATGAAGATGGCGTTGATGGTGGATGCGATAACTTAGGATTTCCAGGAGTTTCCATTTACGATATTAGTTCAGGAATCGATAAAGCGGTACTTGTAAAAGATATGAAGATCTCCCATACTGGATCTAATGGAAATCTGGCTGAGCCAGAAGGTGTAAAAATCGCACCTGATGGAACAACGGTTTATATGACGCTTCAAGAATCAAATGAACTAGGCTGGTTTTCAATAAACAATCCTCCAGATGTCCTTGTGGATAAGGTTACTTTCACAAATCCTGAGCATGAGCCAGATGGAATATGGGTTAATGCTGATGGTAGTTTGATCTGCACTGCAGGTGAATACGATGGCACTATTGGAGTTCACCAGCTTGACTCATCAGGGAAACCATCCACTCAAAGTTATATAAGAATGGCTGAAGACCTACCAAGCAACTGGGATTGGGACGATAAGCGGAAAGGGATTGAGCCCGAAGAAGTAGTAATCGTTGAAGCGGGTGGAAAAGTTTTTGTACTCACAACTCTTCAGGATGCTGGTGCGGTAGTAGTTTATGATATTACAGATCCAAACAATCCAAAGTACGATTCAGGATCCATTACAGAAATGAATGATTATACTTCTGGGTCAGGTGGAACGAGTGAGGGAGAGCCTGAAGGCCTTGCTTACAAAGATGGGTACGTACTAGTGTCAAACACGGAAGATCCTTCAGTTGCTCTCTTAAAATCTTCTTGGGCTAAGTAGAGCAGGATAACACTTTTCAATAAAAAAAGGCCGTAAATATCTTCGGCCTTTTTTTATTGAAAATAGTCAGGTTAAATGGTTACTCATGGGCCTTTAACTTATTTAAGAGCTCGTATTGCTCTCTGCTCAAGTCATTAAACCTTGTATTAAAAAGCGAGATATTATAAACAGGTGATTCCTTTGACCACTTCTTAGGCTTTAGATTTTTCCTATTAGAATAATTGATGTTTGACAACACATACCTGATCGCATTGAGTCTCGCTATCATTTTATTATCAGAATTAATTACAACCCATGGCGCATCCGCAGTAGAAGTTTTTTCAAACATTTGTTCTTTGTATTTTGTAAGAAGTTGCCAATTCTTATGAGCTTTCCAATCGTTTTCAGATAATTTCCAATATTTCAAATCATGATTTTCCCTAAACAAGAATCTTAATTTTTGATTCTCTTTAGAAATAGATAAATAAATTTTAATTAAGATAATACCGCTACCAATAAGTCCTTTTTCCCAGGCATTAACTTTTTTCATAAAGTATTTATATTGGCTTTCTGTGCAATACCCCATTGCAGGCTGAATTATAGCTCTAGAATACCAACTGCGGTCAAAAAAAACGATAGTTCCTTCATTTGGGAGTTTCTTTTCCCAAGTTTTAAACCAATTCTTTTCTTGTTTTTTGCTTGGCACACCAAGCTCAACAATCTTGATTGCTTTGGGCATTAAGTTTTCAATGAATCTTTTTATCGTTGAGCCCTTTCCCGCAGCGTCACGTCCTTCAAGAAGAATAGCTACCCTTTGATTTGTAGCTATTGTCCATTCTTGAAGTTTTAGTAATTCAATTTGCAATCTCCTTTTTTCTTTTCGGTATTGCACATCAGTAAGCTCTGAGTATTCTGTTCTATTATAGATGATCATTATTTATAAAATTGCGTGTTGCTGATTTAGTTGACAATATTAAGAATTAAATCAATTTTCTAGTAAATAAAAAAATAATTTATATTAATTTTTAAAAAATATTTAACAATGAAAAATTCTTTAAACAAGGCAATAGAAATAGCCGCTCACATTCATACTGGTAAAAAAGGTCGTAATAAAGAAGCTGCTATTATGCACCCCATTAGAGTTATGACAATGATGAATGATAACAGGTCTAGAACCGTTGCTGTTCTTCATGATGTTGTCGAATCTGGAAAAATATCAATTAAAGAATTAACAGCTCTAGGGTTTGACAAAAAGGTTTGCAGGGCAGTCGATCTGCTTTCAAGAAAAAAGAACGAAAAATACATTGATTATATTGACAGGTTGAAAGGAAATAAAATAGCAAAAAAAGTCAAACTCGCCGACTTGATGGACAATTATAGTCGCAGAGTAAATTATGCTTCACTTTCAAAAGTTGATGTCCAAAAGATTGAAAAGTATAAAAAAGCGTATAAGAGATTGACTGGAAAAAAATTAACCAAAGAAGACTTTAAATATTAGGTCTTATAGCATATCAATCATTTGAGCGCTAAGTTTTTTCCAGGTAAAAGATTCCTCAACTCTAGCAATTCCTTTTTTAGCTAGTGACAACCTATAATCTTCATCTGAAAACATCTTTTTAATAGCTTTTGCTATTTCATTTGAGCTACCTGATTGCACCAACAAGCCGTTTACTTCATTCTCAACAGCATCTGGAATTCCGCCATCATAACTTCCAATTGCAGGGCAACCGCAAGCATTGGCCTCAAGGAATGTTATTCCAAAACCCTCACTATCTCCTTCTTTGTGAAGAGTTTTACTTGGCATAATATATACTTTACTGGCTGAATAGATTTTTTTAAGATCCTCATCTGGAATGAAATCGATAAAAGTAACGTTATTTTCAAGTGACAATTCTTTGACAAGTATTTTTAAGGATTCTAAATAGCTATCTTTTTTTCTATGCGGTCCCGCTATCACATAATGCGCTTTGGGAAAATCATTAATTATATCTGGCAAGGCTTTTATCACATCATCATGTGCTTTTCTTTTAATAATTCTAGCTAAGGTAAGTATCAAATCAGAATCCTGATGAAGGCTGTATTTTTTGTAAAAAAGATCATCAACTTCACATGGATAAAATCGCTCAACATCAACGCCGTTCGGCAAAAATTTTACATGAGTGGTGTTAATATCGCTTAACCTATTAATTATTTCATCTCTCGTAAATCTGCTCACTGATAAAATTAGATCACAAGAGTCTACAACAGACCGAATAGCTCTCAACTCCCTTTTTGAATTCAGTCGAGTTATTTCAAGCCCATGAGCTACAACTATCATTTTACTTTTTGGAAAATATTTCTTTAAAAATTTAAAGGGTTTAGCCATTCCCCAGGTTGTTGCAATGAAAATGGTATCTGGATCTTTTCTTAATATTTTCCACATATAATAAGCTGCATAAAATCGATGAAACTCATGCCAATTTCTTCCATACATCGGCTTACATATAAACTCTTCGTCATTATGAATAGACAAATCCCTATTTTTTCGATGAGTAACATAAACTGAGGTTTTATGACCAAGCCTTGGAAGTTCTCTAGCGACTCCAAATGCCCATTCAGCTATTCCGCCCCCTTTGCTAGGCGGAAAATGTCCAGTGATTATTGCAATGTTCACTGCGGTATGCCCATTGATTGGACTAACTTAAACGACTGCTGTTTCCATGAAAGCGATTTAGATAAGGCGATATTTGATTCTTGAGCTTCCTCATAATAATTTTTATCGGTAAGAAGTCTTCTTAGCTCCTTGATGTAATTTTTTGTGTCATTAGGACTAACAAAAACCACTCCTTTATGATTATCAGGTATTAAATCTCTAACTGAAGGCAAGTCGGTACAGACTACAGGCATTCCAAAAGAAATATAATCGTACAATTTATTTGGAGCAGTTAGGTATTGATTGTAGAAATTTTCTGGCAGGACAATTAACCCAACCGATGAAAGGGTGATTAGATCAGGAAGGTCATTATAAAAGACCCAGTCATGTAAACTGATTTTTGAATGGCTATTTCCATCCATAATGCTATCTACATAGGAAAGCTCTTTTTTGTTTCGACCCCCAATCAATGCAAGCTTGAAATCCTTTAATTCTGTTTTCCATAAATCTACAATATCTTCAATTCCTTTCAGGGACTGAAAACTTCCAGAGTACACTACTTCCTTATTTTCATATTTTGTTCGTTTTTTAGAAGGATTTAATCCTGGTGGGCACGCATAAACGGGAATATCTACATACTTATCGTAAAGTTTTTTTTGAGGATTGTTTAATGTCATCATACCATCTAATAGTTTCAAATATTTTTTTTCATTATGGTTATATTTTTTTCGATCCTTACTTCTTGAATATTCATGAATGTTAAAGTCTAAATAAAAATTATGAGACTGGTAAAATATTTTTTTACCAACAAGAGATTTAATTTTAACAAGAAACGGTAAATATCCAGGGTCTCTAGTAAATATGATATCAAAATCATTTAATAGGATGTACTTGTTTGCTCTTTTGTAAAAAAGATCGTGAGACTTAAGAGGTCCAAAACTATTTTTGATGAGCTTGATTTTCAGATTTTTATTTGAACTCTTTTCAAACTTTATTTTTTTCTTTTTTTCATTAACCGGTTTCTGCATGATCAAAGTGACTTGAATGCCATTTTCTGAAATGCCATTTGCTTGAAAATAAGAAAAAATAAATCCAGGACTATGATCAGCCCAGGAGGTTTTAGTTACGTATGCGATCTTCAAGTACTTGCCTTTGTAATATTGTTAATCATTTGATCGAAATTTTCTATAACATTTTTAGGGTCAATATCACGAATGTGCTCTGAGCTAGATTTTACATTTTTACTCAAAACATTGTATGGCTTATATCTAGTATAATTTAAAATGTCATTACTATAAAGACCGATGATTGGTTTTTGTAATGCGGCAGCTAAATGAATCAATGATGTATCTAATGAGATCAATAAAACCGATTCATTTATAATTCCTGATGCATGATAAAGATCTGGTGAATTTAAAGGATAATGAATTTTTTCTTTAAAAATTGTTTTTAGTTTTTGTGCATCTTTAGTTTCTTTTTTAGAGCAAAACAATGCCACTTTCATGTTTGAATTTTGAAGGATATGCGAGATGATTGTTTTCCATTTTTCATATGGATATTTTCTACTTTGATGACCTGCGCTCATATTAAGAGCAACATATTCACCGTCATTAATAGTTGAGGGAAATTCGTAAAAATATTTTGGTAACCAGTTTTCTATGGGGCTACTTAATCCGTAATTGTTAAGCAGTTCACAGTATTTTTCAGCAATATGCTTTTTATTATCGTTAGGCAGATGAACATTATAAATTGGATTATTGTAACTATCATTAAGGCAAACTTTTACGTTAGCATTTACTTTATTTGTTATGTGATGAAATGTGGATGAAGGTCCGCTCTTAGGGTTGTATAAAACGTCGTATTGCTCTGATCTGATAAGCTTTGAGAATCTGAGATTATAAGGTCTATAGCTAACGCAGTTTCTAATAAAAGAAATTCCCTCAAAGATTTTTCTGTTATAACTCGTACAGCATAAGTCAATTGCAATACCTGGAAATCTATCATTAAGCGCCTTCAAAAACGGAAGCAATAAAATTGCATCGCCTAATTTTTCCTGTGCGATTATTATGATACTGTTTATTGATTCTGGCAATTCTTTCTTAGGAAGATTTTTATATAATGTGTTTAAAAAACCAACAATGATCCTACGGTGAAATTTATGTTGTGGATCATTTAATGAATTCTTTAATGACATTTAATAAATCCAACTAATCGATGAAGATATCAAAATAATTTTCAAGATTATCAATCATACGATCCATAGAAAAACTATCATTTAATTTTTTGTATCCGCTTTCTCCTAACCTATTATAGTCTTCCTGTTTTTTAATATAGTCACTTATTGTAGCATATATACTATCAACGCTGGGTTCACAAATAAGTCCATCTTTTTTATGATCAACTACTTCTGATACTCCGCCAACATTAGTCGCAATGACAGGTTTTTTTACTGACCACGCTTCAAAGAGTGTGTTTGGTATTCCTTCTGATCTAGATGGAATAACTATTAAATCTGCACCAGCAAAAAAATCAATTGTATTTTTCATATCGCCTACAAGTTTACACTTTTTTTGAAGATTATTTTTTTTGATCATAGAATTTAAAGCTGAGTATTCAGGTCCATCCCCTGCAATTTCAAGATAAAAATCCTCCCTTAAATTTTTTAAGCTTTTAAGAAGCATATCGTACCCCTTATGGGTAGTGAGCCTTCCAGCGCTTCTTATACAAAAACTTGAAACTTTATTTATATTTTGCTCTTTTTTCGAACTTGAAAGGACATACCCATTGTAAATGCATTTAATTTTATTAATGTGAATATTTTTATGAATAAAGTCGTATTTAAGCAGTTCGCTTTTTAGAGCCTCTGCATTCACAATAATACCATCAACCATATGTGAAAGTACATATCGCTGAATGAAGTCTCGCTTTAAAATTGGTCTAGAAATTCCCAGTCTCATGATATGCGTAATTTGATTTGAATATTTTATTTGGGCCGCTAAGATATAATCTTTTCTTTTTGTAGAAAGCAAAATATCTGTTTTGCTATCAATGAGCTCCTTAATAATTGATTTAGTCTTTATACTTAATTCATTAGTGAATGGAGCTTCAATAAGGTTGATTGATGGGTGAATTTTTTCCCAATGCGATACATTTTTTCTAATAATAAGGTTTATTGTATGGCCCCGCTCAGCTAGGCCATTTACGGCTGTTGTGAGCCATCGCTCATTCCCACCCCAGTTTTTTGAGGAGTTTAAAACTACAAAATTCATTTTATGATATTGCTAATCATCATTAAGCTTGAGTTCGAATGAGAATGTTGTACCTTCGCCTATTTTACTGTCAACCTCAATATTTGATCCATGAGCTTCAATGATATGCTTCACAATTGAAAGCCCTAAACCCGTACCACTTTTTACCCTACTTCTTGCTGTTACTGTTCGATAAAATCGTTCAAAGATTCTTTCAATTGATTCATCATCCATTCCAATCCCGGTATCCCTAATTGAAAAATTAACCTTTCCAGCTTCACTATTGATAGCTATTTCAATTTCACCATCATCAGTATATCGAATTGCATTTGATAGAAGATTATCAAAGACTTGATGGATTCTATCGGGGTCAGCATCAACGTTTATATTATTTTTAGTGTTATTTGAAATATAAATTTTTAAATCTTTCTTATCTTTGCCTTCATTCGCATCTTTTACAAGCTCTTCAATAATTGGGATAATATTGACTTGTATAATATTCATAGTAAGCTCGCCCGTTTCAATCCTAGAAATATCTACAAGATCTGTCACTAAAACCTCTAGTCTGTTTATATTTTTCAATGCTCTCTTTAAGAAAGAACGGTTTACCTTTTTATCCTCAAGTGCACCTGAAAGTAAAGTTTCGATGTAGCCACTTATTGAGGCTATGGGTGTTTTAAGCTCATGCGTTACGTTGATTAAAAACTCTGAACGAACGTCACTCATTTTGATAATTTTTGCAATATCTGCACCAAGAGTTTCTGCCATCTCGTTAACGCTTCTTGCCAATGCAGCAATCTCATCATTTCCAGGTACGCTTGATCTTACTGACCAGTCACCCATTTTTATTTTTTCTGCAACTCTTGAAATGTTTCTGATCGGAGAAGTTACCCAGCGATCTACTAAAAAAGTGAAAATGATTAAAATTGTAGAGACTAAAAATATTATTCTGTATTGATATCCTTGCCTAAGCGAAATCAATGATTTTGCAAAATCCATGGTTTGAGCTACTCGAATAAAGGAAGCCTTCTCTGCATTAATTTTCAAAGCAACATAAATGTATTCTTCTTTGAGTGTGCTACTGTATCTCGTAGCCACTCCAAATGCCTCTCGACTTGCCTGCAAAACCTCAGGTCGACTAAGGTGGTTATCCATCTTCATAACCTCATTTGAGCTCAATCCCGATTCACCTAAGACTTTACCATCTAGGGAAATTAAAGTGATACGTAAATTGGTTGCATTCGCATAGCTATCTGCAGCCTCGATCAGTGAAAGTTTAGAGTTTGAGGAGAGAAATAATGCAAAGGCATTTGCGTGCGAGAGTAGTCTGCTTGTTATTTCTTCTTTTACTTCACTATCAATTGAGCGATTAATAAAAAAGGTGGGAGTAAACATCCCAAATGAGAGAAGCAGTAGAAGTGTTAAAAATAATTTTTGTCGAATTTTGAGCAATAAAACTAGTTATTCTTTGGTCTGAATCTATAACCTACACCCTTAACAGTTTCAATCCAATTTTTATAACCCATGAGTTTTGTTCTTATGCGATTAATGTGAACATCAATAGTTCTATCAACCACATATACATCGTCTTCCCATATTGATGACAATAAGGATTCTCTAGAAAAAATGGTATTGGGGTGGTTCATAAAAAATGCGAGAAGCTCAAATTCTTTTCTTGGAAGAAATAACTCTTTTCCATCAACCTTTGCAATATAGGTATCTGTGTTAATCGATAACTCGCCATATTTAACAACCTTACCTTTTTCTTTGATTTTTTCAATTCGTCTAAAAATTGCTTTGATTCTTGCACTTAAAATATGTGGGCTAAAAGGCTTCCTTAAATAATCATCACCTCCATATTCCAAGCCTTTTATTTCATCAAATTCTCTATCCATTGCTGTAAGAAAAATGATAGGAACAGTGTTTCCTTGATCCCTAATTGTTTTACAAACCTCATACCCATCTTTAGCAGGCATCATGATATCTAAAATAATTAAATCAGGATTTTTTTCAAGTTTTTTGAGCGCGTTCACTCCATCACTAGCTGTTATACAGCGCATGCCTTGCTTTTCAAGATTATAGCGAATGATATTTCTGATATCCTTTTCATCATCAACAATTAATATTAGTTTTTCATTCATTCTATAAATTACCTCAAATGTTTTTTCCTGATTGAATCATCAGTTGCATTGAAGTTTCAAGGTGTGATAAGCATTGATGTGAAAAGTACATGACTATATACTACGAAGGTAGCCTGATATGCATTTAAACTGTATGTAAATTTTATATAAACTAAAATTTCAATCTCTTTAAATATTTTTCAGAAAAACTACTGTCTTTAAGGCCTTGATCATACTCTACCTTAATAACCTCAAGAGTTGTTGAATTGCCATTTTCAAGGTTGCGCATTATTCTTTTTACGGGAGTCCAATAGCTATTATTTTTAACATACTCTGGAATTTCTAATATTCTAATTTTTATACCATCCTTGTTAAAATATTCAATTTTTCTAATTAGATACTTCCCATCATCCACCCAAATTATTCGAGAATTTTTTGAATCTCTTTTTAACAGATAGCATTCGTTACCAAAGCAATAATCCTTTTTGAAAAATTTATAATTCTCATACTCCATATCACCTTCGATAATATCTCCATATGTAAATTCTGTTCCCTGGAACTTTCGACTGCTCTCCGATGGCTTTATGCGCTTTACCTTTCTAAGCCTAGGAACATAAAGCCATTGGTCATTTTTTAGTTCATCAATCCAATTCCAATTTAATAGGGCAAGACCTCTTACTTCTTTTGGCTCTATAAAGCGCAACAATAGCTTTGATTTAAATTTGCCATCCTCATACCTCTTTTCTAAATGATTCATTAGTCTATAATGGGAGTCTTTCGTTATTTTTTTATTTTTTGAATTAAGTGTAACCTTTATTTCCATTTCAATATCAACGGGTTGAGCGTGTTGATTCATCTTAAAAACAATGCTGTCAATTGACTCCTGCGCTTGAAGAAGGGTAAAAACAAAAAATAAAAAATATTTATTCCTGTGATTTAGAAGTTGTATAGCAAACCCCATCGAATGTGACTGAAATCCTCCATTAGTGTAAATGGATTAATTGGGCTTTCATTTCCCTTGAACTGCGTTGTTGCTAATTCAATTTTCCAGTTAAGTATAGGAGAATATCCAATGCCGACACTGATCATCAATCCAGTTTCGCTTAGGTTTGTCATTATAGATCCACTAATGTCAAGCTGATCATCCATCAATACTCCAGATGAGCTTACAAGCAGTGCTCGATCAGTGAACATTGCAAAAGGGGTACCCATACCTGGTGAAAATTCAGGAATGGGAAGCTCCATTGGCTCATTGGATTCAGGTGCAACCCAATTACTTTTATTATTAATGAGCTCACTACCAATAAATTGTGCAGATAACATTAAATCATTTTCTGTAGTATACTCAAATTGAACCACAAATTGCGAGTATATGATTTCCTGGTTTAGGAGATACTTTAAACTTTCCTTATCATCTTCAATTGGCTTATTAATTGTACGATATAGAGCTCCCTCCGCTCGAAGCGTAAAATCACCAATGAATGACACAAGATCGGTTCCGTATACTGAAGTTTTTCTATAGCCTAAATCAAAAGTGCTTTCCTTGAAGTCAGAGGAAAACGCACCCCTGAAAACACTAGGTATTCTATCTATCCCATTAAAAAAAGAGAAGCTCACATCGCTATCCAGTAATGAAGTTTGAAATCGAAATCCATATTCAGTTTCATTTTCTATTTTATGATTGATATTTGGTTTCAAATCTGGTGCCAGCGGAAAATCATCTTCAGCATATGGTATTCTATTAGGTGAGAATTTTGGCTGTAACACTAATTCAACTTGATAGCTCTCTGAGTAAAAAATTGATGATAATGATAGACTGCCAATCTTTTTTCCAGCATCTGCCTTGAACATATAATAGTAGTCGTATGAATTCAAGTTATCAGTAGGATTAATTACGTCTACTGATCCCCATGAATGTATTTGTTTTCCGGCTTTAATTTCTCCCCAACTTGGGTAGAAAGAAATATATGCTTCTCGCAGAGTAAATAACGGTTCTTTGCTTAAATATCTATATTCTAATCCAGACGTTGTTTTAATATCAAAGGCATTAAAAGAATGATCTATTTGAAACGAGAGCAAGCGAAATGGTAGGTCAATTTGAGATCTGTCTGAAGTGCGAGTCATTACATAAGGATTGATCTCACCAGTGATGCTTGTTTGGCACCATAAAAAAAATGAATTCAATAATACCAAAATTATTTTTTTGACAGGCATCGTTTATTTAGGCAGTCTTTTTAAGTTTTTTTCCTGAAATAATGAGGACTTTATGCCTTGATCAACCTCTATTTTATCAAAGATAACCTTAGTGGTGTGCTTTTTTTGAACATTTTCAACATCAATCTGACTCATTACATAATAGTCTTTTATCTTTTTGTGCAAAAATCTTTTTTTCTTTATTAGCTCTCCCCTTTTATCGAACGACTCTTCTTTTATGATATTTAATGTTGATTTGTCAATCCAGGATGTATGTTTTGAATAGGTTGATTTTGCATCAACACCTGGAAAAACATCAATGACATAACAATCAATATTGCTAACCACTTCATCGTTTAAGCGTTTATATGTATGGTGTTTTAATTCTCTATTGGATAAATCTTCATAACTTAAATCTGAAGCCATAAATGAGTCGCCTTTTCTTTTTGATGAAATTCTGCGAATTTTTTTGAACTCTGGTAACCACATTCTCATTTCATCATCTTTATCGGAATGTTCAATTTTTAAAAAAGCAACTCCTCTATCATCCTTTGGTTCAATAAACCAAGTAATTTGCTTTTCAGAGCCATTTAGAATTTGGGAGATCATTTTATTGGTGCGGCTTTTGCCTTTAGAGTTAGTCAAAACCATTGTCGTTTCGTTTCTCATGTCTGAAGGAGAAGAGAGCTTATCGATCATGATAGCTATCTCTTTTCCTGTTTGACTAAAACACGTTGTGCTAATCAAAAAATTTAATAAAATAGTTTTTGTACTCATGTTTAACCTTTAATTATTTTGATATTAATCTAAGTCTGCTTGAATTAATCGTTTTTTAAGAAGCTCTGTAATAGCAGAAAGAATTGTAAGCGTTCCAAGGGATGTTGAAAGCATTGCAAACACCATCAAACCCCCTATGTATTGTATCGGTACAAAGGATGAGAAAACCAAAGCACCAAAGCCCATATTTGAAGCTGCATCCAAAACAATAGGGTACCCAACATCTTCTACTACTTCCTTGCTTACTTTTTTGCTGCTTATTGTCCTTGAGAGTCTTCTATATTGTGAAATATAGTGAATAGCAAAGTCGACACCTACTCCAATAATTATTGAAGAGAGTATTGCGGTCACATGGCTTAATTCAATTCCAAAAAAACCCATAAATCCAAAATTTATAATTACAGCAGCAGATAGCGGCACCACCGCTAAAATACCCCACAAAATTCTCTTGAAGAAAAATGAAGCAAGTATTCCTACCACTAACAAAGAAGCAAAAATGCTAATAAAAGATGATCTTACAATCATGATTACTAAATCTCTAAAAACAACAATCATTCCAGTAACATCAATTTTAGAATCTTTGTTAAAGTTGTTTTCAATATGATCGTTTAATTTGTTGGTATAAGAAAAGATTTGTTCTGTAGACATAACATCTGCAAACGCTGTAATAAGTCCAATTTTATATTCATAATCCACTAATGCTTCAAAATCCTCTGGATTGCCTGACATAGAATACATCGTGAAAAGATTATTTATTTTGCCGCGATTATCAGGAATGATTTCATAATTTTTGTCATCATTCATTACTGTCCGGTGCATTTGTTTCACCACATCAGCAATTGAAAAACTGGTAGACACCTGTTCATTTTTTTCCATGAAGCTTTGCAAGGTGCTCATATCTTGTAGCGTTGTTGGATCTTTTAAATCTCCTTCAATTCTAACGCGAATGTCTACAGTGCCGTTCATTTCATCATCCATAAAATCCATACTGTCTCTAATCTCCGTACCAGGCTTAAAGAAATTTCTCATGTTCACATCAACAGTGACTTGAAAAACTCCGAACAGAGCAATACCAACTATAGTTAGACCTGTTGCTAGTACACGCTTAGGATGGTACAAGACAGCTGTGCCAAGCATATTGACTATTTTTTCAAAAAAACTTGGCTTAGTAAAGGCGCTTGAATTCGCATCCCATTTCTTCAAACCGATAACAGAAGGAAGAAGTAGCGAACTCAAAAACCACGCCCAAAAGATACCAATGGACATTGAAATACCATAACCTATCAAGGGCTGAATTGGAGACGTGGTCATAATTAAAAAAGCTGAAATGGTCGTTACTGTTGTAATAAAGATTGGGATAATAAGCGCATCCATTGTTGCTGCAACTGCCTTCCTTGAGTCTTTTTTAATTCGCATCTCTCTGAAAAATTTGGAAACAATATGAACGCCATCTGAATTGGCAATTGTTAATAAAATAATTGGCATAGATGTATTTGCTAATGTAAATAAGAATTTATTAGATCCTGTGAAATAGTAAATCCATCCCATCGCACCAACCATTGCTACTAACGATAGAACTATAACCATTAATACCATGGATACCCCAGCAATACTTCTAAGATTTAAAAGCAGAGTACAAATCATGATCAATAAACCAAAGCGCATTAAGCTGAATGCATCGTTACGTATCAATCCCGGCATTATACCTGAAATGTAAGCGTTACCGCCGAAGTGAACTTCGTAGTCCTGAAGAATAATGCCAGCTTCCTTTACAACTGTTCTTGAAAAATTGTCAAACGTTTCATTGCTATAAGGTTGCGCGGTTAAAGCAAAATATTCATTATTTTCACTGACAAATCTTTTTTTCAATGATGGATTTTTATCAAGATATTCTTGAATCTCATCAATCTCTTGTTGTGTAAGCATTCGCTCAGACTGTATAACATCAACCTCCATAAAATCATCTATGTTGTCAATTCGATTTGCACTGGTTAATGAAAACACTTCTTCAATATCATTTTTTGATTCAAGGGTTTTTGTCAAATCCCAAAGGGCTGCAAATGCCTTTGGGTTGAAGATTGACTCATTTTTTGAACCAAATGAAATATAAATTAGCTCAGTACTTCCAAATTCGTCTTGTATATCATCCCATGAAATTTTTGATTCAAGGTCAGAGGGTAAAAGCTTCATCATATCATCATCTATAATAAATGAAAAAGCTCCAATCCCAACAAATGCTGTTGCTAATAGAGAAAGAAATATTGATCTCAACGGGTGATTTAGACTTTGATTTATAAACCAACTTCGCATCGGATGGGAAGAGTATTTTTTATTAATATCGTTTGAATAGTTCATCAATAAAGAATTTGTCTTAAAAGGGGTTTTTAAAAAATATAGAATGAAAGTTTTTTAAAAATCTATTTTATAGGTAAAAATTTAAATTGATTACGAAATCACCTTAAAGGACTTTTATGAAATTGTAAGAGAATGCGATAAATTTGTTTCACTGATTTTATGAATAATCCATTCAAACCCCCAATCGTCATTTTAGCCAACGGTAAGTTTCCTAAACATGAGATAGCCGTAAAAGCTTTTCGCTCTGCAGGAACTCTTATATGCGCAGATGGGTCCTACAATCATCTAGCAAGCATAGGCCTAAAACCGCATGTAATAATTGGCGATTTAGACTCAGTAAATGATTTAACTAATTTTGATGGGTTAATAATTAATGATTCCAATCAAAATAACAGCGATCTTGAAAAATGCATAGATTGGTCTATAATGAATGGTATTAAACAGGTAGCAATTATTGGAGCAACAGGATTACGTGAAGATATGACAGTGAATAATATAATGCTGCTATACCGATATTTTGAAAAAATTGATCTAAAAATCATCACGGATCACTTTACAATATTTTGTAATAATGGTAAAAATTCATTCCCTTCTTTCAAAGGTCAAATAGTTTCATTGATTCCGCAAAACAGTAATTGTGAAATGTATACGACCAATTTGAAATATGCATTACATGGCAATGTAAATAATTACACAAATCTTTCTTCAAATGAATCTTTGAACGAAACTTTTACTATTGAGAGCTCAGCGCCAGTAATTATTTTTTGCGCTCACCAAAATTTATAAAGTATGTCTTACTTAGATATAATAATTGTTCTGCTCTATTTTTCAGGGTTAATGCTTTTAGGTTTTTATAAAACCACTAGCAAAATTCAAACAGACCACAAAGGGTATCTACTGGCTGGAAGGAAGCTTAGTCTTCCAGGCTTCATTGCCTCGCTTGTTGCGACATGGTATGGTGGAATTTTAGGCATTGGGGAGAATGTTTATTTATACGGTTTACAGACATGGATAATTTTTGGTATTCCTTATTATTTTTTTGCGCTCTTGTTTGCTCTTTTTTTTGCTGGTAAAATTAAAGATTCAAATACGATTTCACTTCCAGATCACTTCTATAATCATTATGGCAAAAATGCTGGGATCTTAAGCGCTATTTACATTTTCATACTTTCTAGTCCCGCCCCTTATATTTTAAGTCTGGGGTTTTTAATTCAACATTTTTCAGGTCTCCCTTACGAATTTTCTCTGTTAACAGTTTCGATAATTAGTATTTGCTATCTTTGGAAAGGCGGTTTAAGTGCTGTAATTCGAACAGACTATATGCAATTTATCCTAATGTTCGCAGGATTTGTTCTTTTATTATTTTTTAGCCATTTACATTCAAATCAAACTGAAAGCACAATTCTTCCCTTGCCCGACAATTTTTTGCATCCAACAGGGGGAGCTACTTTTCAGTACATTTTAACTTGGTTCTTTATTGCGCTTTGGACATTTGTTGATCCTGGTTTCTACCAGCGATGCTCGGCTGCAACTTCAAAGAAAACCGCACAAAAAGGGATATTCATTTCAATTTTATTTTGGATACTTTTTGATGGACTAACCTTTTTGACTGGAATGTATGCAAAGCTACTTATTGTTGATGCTCAACCTGTATTAGCATACATTCAACTCGCTGAATTAGTTTTGCCCAGTGTAGTTTTGGGAATATTCATCGCCGCGCTATTATCGGTTATAATGTCAACAATCGATTCGTATACGTTCATTAGCGCAACAACTTTTGGTAGAGATATATTATGGAGAGTTCAAATGAACCCTCAAAAGAAATCTATTGATGAAGATCAAGCAGTTCCATTGGTTAAAAAAGGTTTAATAGTTACCGGTATGATTTCGCTTATGCTCGCCTTAAGTATGCCGTCAGTTGTAAAGATATGGTATACTCTTGGTTCTGTTCTTGTGCCTGGCTTGATAGTTCCATTCGTTTTTTCTTTTCTTAATAAGAAATTGAATGTAATAACAATGATGGTTAGTCCTATTATAGTTAGTATTTTATGGATATTAATTAAAAATATATTTGGTAATTATCCTTTGAACATTGAACCTTTCTACCCTGGAATAGCTACCTCAATAATTTTTGGTATTTTTGTATGGCTAAAGAAATAGAGCGTAAATTTTTGATTGACCACACTAAGCTGCCTAGCTTAAAAAATAGCGTTAATCTATTACAGGGCTATCTGTCTATTAATGATTCAGGCATTACTAGAATTAGAATTCATAACCAAACTGGGATACTGACTATTAAATCAAAATCTACTGGATTAAGTAGGGATGAGTTTGAATATGCAATACCCTATGAGGATGCTCAAAGATTGATTGAGCTGTCTGAGGGCACAATAATTAAAAAGACCAGAACTAAAATCGATTACAATAATAAGATTTGGGAGATAGATGAATTTCATGATCGTAACAAGGGTTTATGGCTTGCTGAAGTAGAACTGTCAAACGAAAACGAACACATCGAGATTCCACCATGGGTAACCAAAGAGGTCACGCATGAAAAATTGTATTACAATTCTTATTTGTGCTTTAATCCATACGATTCATGGAGCTCATGAAATATCTCTTACTTATAATTCTTACAAGCTTTCTCAGCGGTCAGTCAGATTGGATTCAAATTCACGGCTCACGCCAATTTTCAATTAGTGGCGTAGCACGCTTTGAAAATGGTTACATTGTTGTTCATGACAATAAAAAGAAAAAACAGCCAAGATTAAGCTTTCTTGAAAGATCATACAAACTCAGAAAGCTGATATGGCCAGAACCTAATCTTCCATATGATCTTGAGGCGGTACACCTTATGCCCGGCTTTTCAAATAAGTTCATTGCAATGGAAAGCACTGGTAAGGCTTATATCTTTTTAGTTGATCCATTTGATTTTAGGGTTGAATTGCTCAATACTTTTACGCTTCCAGGCATAACAAGCAAAATGAATTTAGAAGGTTTTGCTGTGTATCAATCTGCTCAAGGTATCATATTTATCTATGGTGATCGCGGTTCTGAAAAGAGAAAATCAACTTTAATAACAAGTTTCTATAGCGCTGAAAAAAATAAAATCAATGTAATTGAAAAATTTATTATTGATCTCCCCGTTCCAAAAAAAGCAAAAAGAAATATTGGAGATCTAGCCATAGATAGAAATGGTGCAGTTTGGACCGCAGCCACTTCAGATCCAGGTAATAATGGACCATTTAAATCTGCAATTTATCAAATTGGCCAACTTAACAACGTTGGTACCTTTAATTATAATCATCCAACACTATTGAAACCGTTACTTATAGTTGATAATCAAAAAGTTGAAGCTATGACATTTGAAAATAATGAACTTATCCTTATGACAGATAATGAGAATTTTGGATCTTCACTTTTTATAATCAAAGAGGCATTCTAATGGTAAAAAGCTTAGTTCTTTCAATGCTTATTGCAATTCCGTTAATTGGTCAAACGCTTACAAATCACTCTGAAAAGTTAACAATAAAACGTAAGGTTTTTAATTTGAGTTCCTATGCAGATTTTGACTTTCGAACCACAAATGAAAGAGGATTTTACTACAGACATTTAGATATTGGAGTAAACTTTCCTTTAGCAAAAACATGGTCTACATCTGTGCAATACAGAAATATTTATACAAAAAAGAATGGGGAATGGAAGCTTGAAAAACGACCTAAAGCCCTAATCCAAAAAACAATTAATACAGCTGACTTCAAATGGGCTATTCGCTCGCTGCAAGAATTTAGGATACGATCAGGCAAGGAAGATGCATTAAGAAATAGAATTCGCGTAATGGCTAAATCAAACAATGATTGGAACGGACTTAAGCCTTTTGTTGGTAATGAATTTTTTTACGATATGGAAAGTAATGACTATAATAAAAATTGGTTTGTTGTTGGTTTTGATCTTTCGAAAGTTAATTTTTCTTCACCAACAATTTATTACAAACATATTTCTGACTATATTGATGGAAAATGGGTATTTACTTATACTATGGTATTTAAGATTGCTATCTAAATAATGAAGGTTTTGATATCTCACTTACCAAAGAATAAATGGTGGGGACATGGAACGCCAATTTACAAGGATAACCCAGCGATGCGGCAAGGTATTGTTCCAAATCAAGAATTGGTTGAAATAGAAATGTATATCTTAACTCAGCTTTTCAATCGCTTACCAATTGATGTTGTTGAGGTTGATTTCCCACAATTTTTAGATCAACAAAATCTAGATCAACGCCAACATGATTTTGTTTTTGTAAGAGACCTTTTCATTAGCAATCAAAAAGGGGAAATAATCATTTCGAAATTCAGCGAGAAGGCCAGGCAAGTAGAAAGCGACATCATGGAAGTAATGCTTGATTCAATGGGATATAAAACCGTTCGAATACCTGAGACCATTAATGCCACTGCTGAAGGTGGAGAGTTTTACTATTGCTCAGGTCAAAAAATACTTTTTTCAGGTGCATGTAGAAATAACATAAGAGGTGCAGAATGGGTAGCCCAAGAGTTCAATGTAAATGAGCTTGTAATACTCAAATCTAATGTTTTTCATTTAGATACGCTTTTCACTCCTGTTATAGATAAGAAGAATAAGTTGCGTGGAGTGGTAGCATGTACTGAGCTCATGGAAAAAGACTCAAAGATTCAGCTCAAAGATTTTACAAATCGGTTTGGAATTGATCTCGTCGAGGTTGATGTTGAAGATTCTATAGGCACCGATCAAGCCTTAGGAGAATTTGCTGTGAACTGTTGCCCGCTTCCAGGATATTTAATTGGCCCAACTCGATTTCGATCTCTTGAGGTTAACCAGCTACTTTCAAAGCTTGATGTGATGCATATCACAGTTCCTACCACTCAATTTCGACTTAGTGGCGGTTCGGTTCATTGCCTAACAAATGAACTATAGTTTATTAAAAAGATTTTTTTTATATCTAAAAATAAACAACATGATAATTCCTGCAACATTTGGATACCATACTGCAGGATGCGACCAAGAAATTCCATCTACTGATAATGAAGTAAGAGGCCAAAATAACTGAACTGGAAAGAATTCTTTAGTATGGAATGGAAAATCAAGAAGAATATGAAAAGGCCATGCTAGCAAGGGCCAGGTTAGTTTTGGTTTCAGAGCATATACTATTCCTATGACGGCAAAGGATACAATGAAACTATGCGTTATATTATCCATAGCATATACCCATTGAGGGATAGGTTCTAGCTGTTTTAAGCTTTCAAGATTGGGAATTCCAGAATAACTCAATGTACCTGTAATTATTTTAATAAAAAAAAGGGCTCCAAATGAAGCTAGATCTGGCATTGCTCCTATTATTAAAGCTAAACGGCCATGGCCTCGATACCCAAAAAGACCCTTCCCCCAAAGAGCATGGCTAAGAGTATCCAAGTTTATATCCTATTTATTCTTGATCGGATGAATATTTTCCTAAAGATGCTAAGCTATTTAATTTAGCGCGTTTAAGAAAAGCATCTTGAGCTTTGGTGACATTTTCATCTTTTCCTTGCCAAGCTTTAAGCGCAGGCTGCTGAAGGGCGCGACCATAAGAAAAAGAAAGGTTCCATGGTTTGTTATCACCTAAAATCTGATTCATGGCATTCAAATGAGCAGTAGCGTCTTCATCTGATTGACCTCCAGAAAGAAATGCTATACCGGGAACTGCTGCTGGAACGCTTCTTAAAAAGCATTGCACCGTTGCAGAAGCAACTTCATCAACACCAGCTCTTTCTTGTGAATCGTACCCAGAAAGTACCATGTTAGGCTTGAGAATCATTTCCTCAAGTTGAACGCCTTGAGTATAAAGTTCATTAAATACGGTACGTAAAACTTCTTCAGTTACTACGAAACTGTCTTCGATATCATGTTCTCCATCCATTAAGATTTCAGGTTCAACTATTGGAACAATATCGTTTGCCTGACACAAAGCAGCGTAACGAGCAAGCGCATGCGCATTTGTTTGGATACAATAATCGCTTGGATTGGTGGCTGTAATATTAATTACCGCTCTCCACTTCGCAAAACGAGCCCCAAGCTCTCTGTACTCTTTTAGCCTTTCATCAAGGCCGTCAAGGCCTGAAGTAATTTTTTCATCTTCTGTACCTGCAAGAGAATGCGCTCCAGCATCAACTTTAATTCCAGGTATTACACCTAAAGAGGTTAAATACTCAGGGTAAGGAGAGTTATCTTTTAACGAAGACTGTCTAAGTGTCTCATCGTACATGATAACACCGCTAATATATTCTTCAAATCCGTCTGATGAAAAAAGTAGGTCACGATAAGCATTGCGAGTTTGTTCAGTGCTTTCTGTGTCTATCTGATCAAATCTTTTTCCAATGGTTCCAGTGCTCTCATCTGCAGCAAGTATACCTTTTCCAGGGGCTACCATTGCCTCAGCAACTTCATTTAAATTATTTAGATTTAGACTCATAATTGTTTCCTATGTTTTATTTTTGTTGTCCAATATCGGATAGCAAGGTTTTAAACCAATCTTCATTAATATCGAATGGCTTACCTCCTTTTATTCTTTCAAAATCTATTAAGTTCATCTGGCTGTTTTCATCATCCAAACCAACAACTCCGCTCTGTCCATTTAACGCCATCTCAGAAGCGAGCTTGCACGATGCTTTAATTAATTTTAAATCTTTAGCATTTGGAGCTGCGCTTCTTGCAAAATAGCCACTTTTTTGAACCAAAGTTTTTTCAGCTTTTAGTTCTTTTGTTAATTTTTTTGCGAACCATTGACCAGGATTTATTGTATCAAGAGCAACATGACCAAAAGCATCTCGCTCAACCGAAGACCCTGAAGCCTCTATTTGTCTAATAATTGCTTCGGTCCCTGCACCCTCACTTAAAAAAATATTTACTGAATCTTTCTTATTCATCGTCTCAAGTAGTCGTTCACACTCTATATCAAAATTTATGTCAATTTCTGGCACATAAATAGCATCAACATCCCACCGAGATCTTTCAATAAGAATCTCAGGGAGAAACTCTCTTTGAGTCAGCCTATCGCGATATTCTTTTGCTGTGAATGCAGTAAGCCATCCACAATTTCGCCCCATAATTTCATGAATGATGAGTTGACGAGAACTTGTCGTGTTTTCATTTGAAATATTTTCAAAGAAAACAGCGCCTTGTTCAGCTGCTGTGAACGCGCCAAGAGTTTGTTTTATAGGATATACATCGTTGTCAACTGTTTTTGGCAAACCGACAACAGTTAAATTGTAATCATTTTCTTTGAGATAGAAAGAAAGTTGGGCGGCCATTGTGTTGGTATCGTCTCCACCAATGGTATGTAAAATATTTACTTGATCGTTCATTAACTGCTCAGCTGCNACTCTAAGCGGGTTTTGACCTTCTTTTATAAATCCTTTTTTTANGCAGTTATCAACATTTGTTAGNTTCACCCTACTGTTTCCAATCGGACTTCCTCCAAATGTATCCATGATCGAGGTCTTGCTTTTTATTGAATTAGGAAATGTAATTCTTTCACCTGTTAGCAATCCTTTATAGCCATTTAAATACCCAATAAGTTCAGCTTCTGGAGCTGAGGAATTATAATTTTCTATCAGACTGCCAATCGATGATGAAAGGCATGGTGCAATGCCACCTGCAGTTAAGAATGCGATTTTCATAGATTTTAATTTGTCTTAATACTAGTTAAACTTTTGTAAAATACTTACTAAATCTACGATGCGATTTGAATATCCCCATTCATTATCATACCAATTAACTGTTTTGACTAAGTTTCCTTCNATGACCTTTGTGAATGGCGCGTCAAAAATTGATGAGTGAGGGTTTCCAATGATATCTGTGGAGACCACAGGTAAAGTTGAGTACTCTAAAACATCTTTCATTGATTTTTCTTGAGAAGCATTTTTTACACTTTCGTTTANATCATCAACGGTTACATTTTTTTTAAGACGAAAGACACTATCAACTACGGAACCATCAGGAACCGGCACACGCATTGCGATACCATCAAGTTTACCGTTAAGCTCTGGGAGGACTTTTCCAACTGCTCTAGCAGCGCCAGTAGTTGTGGGTATAATATTTTCCGCTGCAGCTCTACTTCTCCTCCAGTCTGAGTGAGGCACATCTGCCAATCGCTGATCATTGGTATAAGCGTGAATTGTGTTGATAACTCCATACTCTATACCAAAACTATCATTCAATATTTTTGCCATTGGAGCCAAGCAATTTGTTGTACAGCTGGCGTTTGAAATAATTTTATGATCATTGCTGAGACCTTCATCGTTCACACCAATGACAAGAGTATAATCAATCTCGTCTTTTGATGGAACTGTAAGAATCACTTTTTTTGCTCCAGCTGATAGGTGATCGTTAAGTTGTTCTTTAGTTCGAAAGATACCTGTTGACTCAATAACTATATCAACATCCAGATCATTCCATGGTAAGTTAACCGGTTCTTTTTCAGCTAACATTTTTACAGTGTTATGTGAAGTTGTTAATAGGTCTCCATTAATCTCAACTGCATCTTTAAAAGGACCCATAACGGTATCATATTTAAGTAAATATGCCATAGCATCATTATCAGCTATATCGTTGATTGCTACAACATCGATATCCTTGATTGAGTTTAAAATTCTAAATACAGAACGACCAATTCGTCCAAAGCCATTTATTGCAACTCTCATCTTAAGCCCTTTCAAGTTGTGTATAAGATTCGGCTAACTCCAATATTCGCGAAGCAAATCCCCAGCCATTGTCAAACCATGCAACGGTTTTAAGTAGTTTTTCTGAAGCGATCATGGTTGCCTTGCTGTCAAACAACATAGTTTCACCCCCACCGATTGCATCGCTCGAAACAATTGGGTCTTCTGTATAGCGAACGAGTCCGGCTAAATCACTGGTACTTGATTTTTGAAAGCTCTGATTAACATCTTCAATAGTCGGCATTTTTGTCATCTCTGTCGTCAGGTCGATACAAGAACCATTTGCAACGGGAACATTCATAGCAATTCCAGAAATTTTTCCTTCAAACTNAGGCATTAATTGTGCAACATAATCTGGAGCCCAAGTTTCATTTGGTATAATATTTTCTACTGCCGATCTACTACGCCTTAAGTCTGAGCGCACCGCATCCGCTAACGGCTGATCTGATGTATAAGCATGAACGGTTGTCATCATAGCACGTTCAATTCCAAAATTGTCATCTAATATTTTCATCATTAAAGCAAGAACTTGAGTAGTGGATGATGTTGTTGATATTATTTTATCATCTGCTTTGATTTCGTTTTGGTTGATTCCCTGAATCACAATTCTATCAATGTCATTGATTGGTGGTTTAGAAACAAGTACTCGCTTAGCTCCAGAATCCATGTGTTTTTGGAGCTCTTCTCTAGTTCTGTAGGCTCCCGTAGAATCAATAACTACATCAACATCAAAAGCATCCCAAGGTATGCTTCCTGGTGCCGCTCCTGGTAAAAGCCTTGTTGAACTATTACCATAGATGAGATCCTTACCTTTTAGGGATATGTCATCTTTCATGGCGCCATGAATCGAATCACGCATAAGAAGATAGTGCATCGCTTCAACATCGCCCAAATCGCTAATAGCTACAAACTCAAAGCGAGGGTCATTGTAACCTATTCGAAAAATGTTTCTGCCAATTCTCCCAAATCCAAATAATCCAATTCTAATCTTTTTAAATTTATTTTCTTCTAATTCAAAACTAGCATTTTCATCGTTGGGATTTATCCCATCTTTTGCATTCACGTGAACAAGTTTAAATCCACATACTTTGGACATTACTTCCAATGTCTTGGCTTTTACATTTTGTCCACTATTTTTTCTATTATTACCAAATGTAGCTCTAGTTATGCCCGTTTGCTTTTCCCATTCATAATCTGTCCATGGTTTTTTGCTGAGCAAATAAATAAAGGTTTCTGATCGATTCATAAATTTTTATCTTTTTGTTAATTATTATTAGACAAATATAACTCTATTATACTATATTATACTATATNATTAANNNAAAATAGTATAATTAAGCTTATTATAATATAATAAATTGTATTTTAATGGGTAGGTATAAGATTGTAAAGTCTCTCATTCTCTCTCCTAACCTGAATGAATTACCTACCCATTATTTTTTTCGAATAGAGCTATAGTGGGTTTTTATATGCTGTATCGTACTCTAGTTTTTTGCGGTATGTTGAACCTGTTTTCAGATCAAAAATGTCGCACTCACTGTAAGGCTTGGAGTAGATATGGAACGTAATAGAGTTTTCGTCAAAAACATTTTCAACGGAATGNATATCCGCTGGCCCATCTAAATAACCCACCTCGCCCTTAACTGANTCTATCTTCGTAAGCTCTAATGGATCTTTTGAGATAAGATCGTAATTTGTAAAGAGCAATGATCCTCTCTCTACGCGCATAAAGCATTTCTCGCCTTCATGTCCATGAATAGGCGCCTTGTGTCCCGGTCTCCAGCACATTATTAGTATTTCAAAATCATCATCTTTATGAATCAGATGTCGAGTGTATTTATCATTGTCAAACAAGATATAATCTTGGATCTCGTTTTGAGGGAGTGTGTAATTTTCTAAAAGATCATAAACTTTGNGGTTTGGAAAGTTTTCTTTTGANAGTTCTTTGATGNTATGAATCAAATTGTCCATTTTAGTAATCCCATCTCATTGAATCTGGTCCAACCGTTTGTAAAATCCCTTTTTCTTTGACCAAGTCTTCAAGCTCATTTAATTCTGCGGGTAAAAAATCTGTAAAATTCTCATTTCCTTCTTCTGTTATTACTACCGTATCCTCATAGCGAAGATACAAATTCTCTTCTGGGACCCATAATTGGGGGTCAACGGCAAATACATGACCTACTTTCAATGTTCCATTTTTATAAGTTCCATNATCATGAACAGCAAGTCCAACAGGATGGGACAGCACGCCCCCTCCTGTTTTGATCATTTTTTCNGCNGCCTTTCGATAGATATTTTTAGAGAACTTGTATTTTCTCATTATTGGCTCCATCTTTTCTTCAGCTTCATCTAAAACTTGCTCAGGTGTTATNCCNGGNCTAAGNATATCTAAAACAGTGTTTCTGTATTCCAAAATAATTTGAAGTAGCTCCCTTTGCTCTGGGGTATATGTNCCACTTACAGGCCACATTCTTGCTATGTCGCTAACATANTATTTAAAATCTGGTGCATAATCCATAAGAACTAAATCGCCATCTTTGAGCATGCTATTATTTCGGTAATAATGGCCATTNCTAATATTTTCAACCCCAGATGCAGTGATNGAGCGATACGCTTCCANTTTTGCATCATTAATCAAAAAGATATATCGAGCTACTCCNTCAAGCTGATATTCCCAAACACCTTCCTCTGAGCTTCGAATTGCTTCCATCATAGCTAATCCAGCTAGTTGTGAGGCTCTCCTAATAAGTGAAACCTCCTTAGGGCTTTTTATNCTTCTTAGATTNTCAATAATGGGAGTTANATCTTTAATTTCTACCCNAGGAAAGCGGTTTCTTAANAGCTCGACTAATCTACTCTCTCTGCTCATNCTNCCATCCCAATAATCTCTTGCAATAGCAGCGTTAGCCTTNTGAAGCTCATAACGGCTCTGACCTTGACCTTCAGCTGGTGAAAACAACGTATAGATAATGTGATTNCTTTCAACGTTTGGTGGAAAATTTGTTTTCATATCTTCTGTAGATCGAACCTGGTCAACACCCACTAGCTTCATTACTAATGATGCATTTTCAACGCTTAAAATCTTCCCTTCAATTTTTTCAAGTTTTTTATCAGGAGGTGGCAGATAGAGGGTAGATCTTTGTTTGCGACCGTCTAGCAGAAGGTAAGAGTGTGGCGTTTCAATTCCAGATAAATAATAAAAGACATTGGTTTGTCTAGGGTAAATAAAGCCATTTGGCTGAGGAAACCCTTGAATTATAGCTATTCCTTTATCACCAATTTCATCATAGATGCGCTGCCATCTCTGCTTGAACTCATCTGATGAGAAATCGCTTTGGTAGCTATTTTGCCCTATAGCTTGAGAAATGATTAGGGCCCAAGCTATAAAATGCATAGGGGGAAAAATTTTTTTATACAATATTAATCTAAATTTTAACGCACTAAAATACTGTCAATTTAATAGCATATCAATAATCGACTTCAAAAAAACAAATTCAGTCTTGATTTATAGAATGGTTTCCCATTATGCTTTATGACACTTTTTTAAGTGTTTCAATTTAAATCAAGGAGAGAGAGATGAGCGCCTTAGATGCATCTATAAAGTCTAATCAATATCAATTTTACGGATTAGTAACATTAAGATTTTTGATAGGATGGCATTTTCTTTACGAGGGAATTTCGAAATTGCTTAACCCCTATTGGTCTTCAGCAGCCTACCTATTAGATTCTAAGTGGATTTTTTCAGGCCTAGCTAATACCATTGTTTCAAATCCAAATCTGCTTACAATATCTGACTATATAAATATGTGGGGTCTTACCCTGGTCGGTGTATCTCTTATTTTTGGTATTTATAGCAGATACGGCTCGCTCATTGGGATGGGATTTATAATGCTCTATTACTTGTTCGCACCTCCTTTGGTTGGATTGGAATACGGAAAACCAAACGAAGGAAGTTATATTATTGTAAATAAAAATTTAATCGAAGCTTGCGCTTTATGGGTACTGTACAGCTTTCCAACAAGTCAGCATATAGGCTTAGATCGTTTTTTGCAAGCCAAAGGAAAAAACTAAAGGAGAACTAAGATGGCTAAAAAAAATAAAAAAGATTCAACCAACTTAGATAGAAGAGAAATAATTAAAGGACTGGCTGGGGTTCCTGTTGCAGGTTTTTTTCTTGTAAACCTATGGCAGAAGGTTCGCAGAGACAAATTAAAAAAATCAAACCTTCTTTCAAACCTGGTGAAGGAAAAGAAGGCTCCCGCTGCTATAAAATCTTTATCAAACTCGCGTCACTTAAACATTGGAATAATAGGCTATGGAGGGCGTGGTGGTCATTTAGTTCGTGGCGCTGGGTTTGCAACTACAGCCTGGACAGACAAAGCATCTGAAAATGCCCGAAAAAACAAACTAGACAAACAGTTTGAGACCTTTATGACGCAAGAAGATTTGAACTGTTCGCTGCTTGGAGTTTCAGATCTTTTTGAACT
>PBOO01000055.1 GCA_002724475.1 Fidelibacterota bacterium
CCAATAACAATACCACTTGAAAGCAGAGCTGAGCCAATTACAACATTTAAAGAACTTTTTTTCTTCTCAGTTTTTTCTTCAATTAGATCTGAAATATATTTTCTTTGTTCAAATAATTCTTGTTGAGAATAATTGTCTTCTTCCATACATATATATTAAATATGGAAAGATTCTAACCAATATTACAAAACAANTTTTTTAAAAGGTTTCAATNTTTGNTGCTTTAAATTATCTATAAGTTGAAAAATGTTTTACGTTTCCTTAAAGTTAAAAGGTAAATGTTATCTGTTAAAAACTTAGAAGTTGTATATCAAGATGTAATTTTAGTTCTCAGAGGGATCTCTTTTGAAATACCTAAAGGTACAATTGTTTCTCTTTTAGGAAGTAATGGTTCAGGTAAAACAACAGTAATCAGATCAATTACAGGTCTACTTGATATTCAAAATGGTGATATAACCAAGGGTAGTATATCTGTTGACGGGGAAGATATTACCAACTTAAACCCATCAAAGATTGTTGAGAAAGGAATTGCACAAGTACTTGAAGGTAGAAGAGTTTTTTCAGAACTCACCGTTGTTGAAAATTTACGCTTGGGTGGCCATACAAATAGTCAAGATGTACCAAAAAATATAGAAAGAGTTTTTGAATTATTTCCTGTATTGAAAAATAGATCTAAAGGAGAGGCAGGATATTTATCAGGTGGAGAACAACAGATGCTTGCTATTGGTCGAGCATTAATGTCAAATCCNAACTATTTGCTACTCGATGAACCTAGTCTAGGTCTTGCACCAAAATTAGTAGATCAAATTGCTGAATTGATTAGAGAAATAAACTCCCAAGGGGTTACGGTGTTACTTGTTGAACAAAATGCAAATATGGCTTTNAATGTATCAAGCCATGGATACATAATGGAGACTGGAAATATTGTTATGGACAACCCAAGTGATGTATTGTTAAAGGATGAAGATGTTAGAGAGTTTTATCTTGGATTAAATCCAGAAGGAACGAACAGAAAATCATTTAAAGATGTTAAGCATTACAAAAGAAAGAAAAGGTGGCTTTCATGAGTTCACTAAAATTCAATAATGTAAGTTTAAAATTTGGCGGAATCACAGCATTAAACAATGTTAGTTTTGAAGTAAAACCAAAGACTCTTTATGCAATCATAGGTCCTAATGGAGCTGGTAAAACATCAATTTTTAATTGTATAAGTGGAATTTATAGACCTACTGAGGGTTCTGTTTCTTACGGTGATCATNATATTAAAGAATTAAGACCAGACCAAGTTGCTGAATTAGGTATTGCTAGAACCTTTCAAAATATTGAATTGTTTGAAAATATGACAGTTTT
This sequence comes from Fidelibacterota bacterium, assembly GCA_002724475.1. GTDB lineage: Bacteria > Fidelibacterota > Marinisomatia > Marinisomatales > TCS55 > TMED108. The sequence goes on from PBOO01000055.1 coordinate 1,351, forward strand.
AGATAATATTCTAATCGGTGCTCATAGGCACTTAAAATATGGTTCAGTTTCGAGCTTGTTNTTTAATAAGCAAGCAAGAAAAAGTGAGTTNCAAGCAAGAATGATTGCTGAAGAGATTATTGATTTTTTAGAAATTGAACAATTTAGATATTCATATATTTTGTCNTTACCATACGGAGTTCAAAAAAGGGTAGAAATTGGCAGAGCTCTAGCACTTAATCCAGATGTATTGTTACTCGATGAACCTGCTGCTGGCATGAACAATGAGGAGACAGAAGATATTGCANGATTTATTATTGATATTCATGAAGAAATGGAAAAAACCATCATATTAGTGGATCACGATATGAATATGGTTATGGACATTGCACAGGANGTAATGGTTTTGAANTTTGGAGAAAAATTAGCTGAAGGTACGCCTGATGTAATAGTCAAAGATTCAAATGTAATAGAAGCATATTTAGGAGTGAGTTAGTTATGGCTATGTCAATGACAGAAATTTATGACGAAATTTTAAAAGATGGTGGAAAAACGCCATCAAAAAAAATTAAAGANACTTCAANAAGGTTCCCAGATAAAGTAGCAATGAGATACAAAGAATTCGGNGTCTGGCAAGAGACTACTTATGAAGATTTTTGGAAAAAATCTAATTATTTATCTATGGGCTTAAAGTTTTTTGGAATTGAGAAAAGTGATTCTGTTGCTATTCATTCTGAAAATAGACCAGAATGGTTCATAGCTGATATAGGAATTCAGTCTATCGGTGCTGTTAGTGTAGGATTGTACCCAACAAATCCTGCTTCTGAAGTTGAATATTTGTTATCNCACTCAGAATCAAAAATTTTATTTGCTGAGGATCAAGAACAAGTTGACAAGGCTTTACAAGTTATTGAAGACTTGCCACAGTTAGAAAAAATTGTTTATTTTGAGGATAGAGGTCTTTATAGCTATGACCACCCTAAGTTAATGCACTTTGATGAATTTCTTGAAATTGGAAAGTCTGAGTTTGAAGCTTATCCAGATTATGTTGACGAACAACTTGCAAAACTCGAAGATGATGATGTTGCATTTTTGGTATATACTTCTGGCACTACAGGAAGACCAAAAGGCTCAATGATTACACATGGAAATATTGCTTGGGTTGCATCTCAAATTCCAAATTTTTCATTAGTAGAAAATGTAAAGTCTAAAGAACCNCAGTTTCTTTCATATTTACCTTTGTGTCATATTTTTGGGAGGCTAATAGATCTGCTTGTAGCATCACATACTATGGCAACAATTAATTTTGCTGAATCTATTGACACTGTNCAAAGTGATTTAGTTGAAATCCAACCTACAATTTTCCCAGCAGTTCCAAGAATTCTNGAAAGAATGCACTCAGGAGCAATGGTTAGAATGAAAGATGCCACGTTTTCAAAACGTCAATTATTTAAAATTTCAATGTTTCTTGGAAACATTGCAGCAGAAAGAAAGCTTGAAAAAGATTTTAACGATCCGATTGCAAAAATTTTGTTAGGTATAGGGTGGCTATTGTCTTTTAGAACTNTAAAGAAAAAGTTGGGCCTTAGCAAGGCTGAGACTGCAATTTCTGGTGCGGCTCCTATTGCCCCTGAAATTTTAAAATTTTTCCTAGCACTTGGTGTACCAATATTNGAAGGTTATGGAATGACAGAAAATTGTGGTTTTGCAACTGGAAATAATGAGAAAAAAATCAAATTGGGAACTGTTGGTGTACCAAATCATGGTATGGAGGTAAAACTTGCTGAAGATGGAGAAGTTCTAACTAGAGGTGGTGCAGTATTTAAAGGCTACTTTAAAAATGAAGATGCAACTAAAGAAACAATAGATGAAGATGGTTGGTTACATACAGGTGATGTAGGTGTTTTTGATGGTGAATTTCTTAAAATTGTTGACAGGAAAAAAGACATCATTATTACTAGCGGTGGAAAAAATGTATCACCACAAGAAATAGAAAATAAAATTAAAATTTCTCCATTTATCAAAGATGCGATTGTAATAGGGGACAAAAGAAAATTTTTATCTGCTTTGATTGCAATAGAATTTGATACAGTTTCTAACTGGGCTTTGAGAAAAAACATTCCTCATACGACATATAGAGATCTTTCAGAAAAAAAAGAAGTTCAAGATTTGGTGTGGAAAGAAATTATAAAGGCAAATGAAGAAACTTCATCATTAGAGATTAGAAAATTTAGAATGATTCCAAAAGAGTTAGATCACGAAGATGGCGAACTTACAGCTACTCAAAAAATAAAGAGAAATGTTTTGATGGAACAGTTTTCTGAATTAATCGAGGAGATGTACACTTGATAACTTTTTTACAAGCTACTGTAGAAGGTTTGTCATTGGCAGCCATTTATTCACTTGTTGCTATTGGGTTTGTATTGATATATAAATCAATGGATGTTCTTAGTTTTGCACAACCAGCATTAGCAGTTGTTGGCGCGGGTATTATAAGTGCTCTAGCTGTAGACAGAGGGTTTCCTTTCNTTCCTTCNCTCATTTTAGCAATTTTGTTAACNGGAATACTCAGCTCAACTGTTGAACGTACATTTTTAAGACCAATGGTGGGAGAACCGGTTTTTTCTGTAGCTGTGTTGACNATAGGTATAGACATACTTTTAAGAACATTNTTAGATAGTTGGATTGGAGTAAGCCCAAGATATCTTGGTGATCCNTTTCCAAACTATGGAACTTTAGGATCTTTCAATNTAGGGGGAATTAATTTAAAATACTTGGAAATCTCAGCATTATTGACTGCAATNNTACTTATTTCAATTTTGTCTATTTTCTTTAAAAAGTCAAAATATGGCGTTGCTATGAGAGCAACCTCCTTTGATCAGGAAGCTGCATTAGCACAAGGAATTAATGTTGGCAGAATATTTGGGTTAGTTTGGTTTATCGCAGGAATCCTAGCTGCTTTTTCAGGTTTTTTTATGACTGGTGGTTTCAATACACTATCTCAATTTAGTTTTGTTAAAGCACTAAGAGCTTTACCCGCTGTTGTTATAGGTGGTCTTGATTCTATTCCTGGTGCAATTGTTGGATCAATAATTATTGGCTTAACACAAGGTTATGTTGCTTATTATCAGTTTCAATTAGAAAGTGTTATTGGCATAAGTTTAGGAAATGGATTTTCATTGCTAGCTCCATACTTAATAATGTTTGTGATTTTAATTTTTAAACCAGATGGCCTATTTGGTACAGAAGAGGTTGAAAGAGTATGAGAGGCAGACCGAGTTTATATACTAATTATTCTAAAGAATCTGCAATATTCTCAAACAACACTCAAAAAGTCTGGTTTGCAGTCGTTTTGCTTTTTGCAATATCTCTTTGCTTCCTGGCGTCTGAATACTGGATACTGCTTTTAACAACCGCATTTTTGTATTCAGTTGCATGTTGGGGGCTGAATATTGTATCAGGCTTTGCTGGTCAAATTAATTTGGCTCATGGATTTTTTGTAGGAATTGGTACTTATACTTCAGCGATTGTTGGTGGTATAGCATCTACAAGTGTGATTGGTTATGAGCTTGACATGGTGATTTGGCTACCATTGTCAGGAATGATAGCGTCGTTAGTTGGATTGATTATAGCTCCTATCACTGTTAGGTTAAAGGGACTTAACTTGGGACTAGTAACGCTTGCTTTAGTATTTATTGGTTCTCATGTTTTTTCTAATTTTAAATCCGTCACTGGTGGTGCAGGCTTAGGTAGAAAGGTTGCAAAACTAAAACTATTTGGCGTTGATCTTGAATCAGGTATTGCATTTGGTTCATATTTTTTAGATAAAAATGAAATATTGTATTTGATAAGCCTAACACTTTGTGTATTGACTGGCCTAGGTGTCAAAAATCTTGTCAGGACAAGAGCAGGAAGAGCATTTTCAGCAATACGAGATGGAGATATAGCTGCAGAAGCTATTGGAATAAATCTTTTTAGGTATAAGTCTTCTGCTTTCGCATTATCAAGCTTTTTTGCGGGAATAAGCGGTGCAATGTTTTTTACTGTTTCAGGAGGTGTTGAACCGGGTACATTTAGTCTTCTATATTCCATTATATTTGTTGCAATTGTTGTTATAGGTGGTGCTGGAACCGTTTTAGGTCCACTTTTTGGTTCATTTTTTTACACTCTATTTCCCGCATTTATACTGGTAGCTCTTAAAACATTTGAAATAAATGAACAAGCTCTTCCACTAAATATGGGACAGTTAGAAAGAATTTTATTTGGTTTATTTATTATTTTATTTTTAATATTTGAACCACGTGGTTTATGGGGTATTTGGTTTAGGTTACGTAATTATTTTAAAGCTTGGCCATTTTCCTACTAAGAGCAAAAAATCATAGTAATCTATTATTAATTAGTACTAATAAAATTAAGGGGGAGAAAATGAAACCATTGCGTAAGCAGGGAATCATTCTTTTTACTATCCTAGCCCTGATTATGGTAGCTTGTGGTGGAGATACCGCAGAAGAAACAGTTGAAGAAGCAGCTCCGGAAGTTGTTGAAACTCTTGATTCTCCTGCAGTTACTACAGCGTCTACTGTCAAAACAGGTGTTGGGGTTACATCAGACCCTTGTCCAGAAGTTATAGGAGGAATTCCTACTGGTGCAGATCCATCAAAAGGTTGTATTTACCTAGGATTATTGAATGACTATACAGGCCCTTTTGGTCCGTATGGTATTCCACTAGAAACTGGCCAAAGAGGATTTTGGCTATGGGCAAACCAATCTGGTGGAATCGGAGATTATAGCGTTGCAATTGTAGAAGGCTACGATACACAATATAATCCACAAAAACATTTAGAAGGTTATAAGGCTCAACGTGATGAAGTTGCTGCACTAGCAATGTCACTTGGAACACCTCAAACACAATTTATCTTAGATGATATGGATGCAGACAATATGGTTGCTGCACCAATGTCATGGTATTCAGGGTGGTCTTATAAAGGTAGCGATAGAGGATTAGTTATCGAGTTCGGTGCAGCGTATTGTGCAGATGGCATGAACGCAGTTGACTGGGCTATGGCTAATTTGCCTGTTGATATAAAAACAATAGGTGTCATGGGATATGCCGGTGATTACGGTGGAGATTATGCGGCTGGTATTAGAGTTGCAGCTGAAGCAAATGGACTTGAAGTTGCTTGGGAATATATTGTACCAAGTACTGAGTTTGACGTTGCTCAAGCAGTTGGTCTTATGGTAACAAAACCAGTTGATGCATACTTCCCAGCTATTGGGCCTACATTTATGGCACAAGTTGCTGGTGGAGCTTTCCAACAAGGATTGACTCCAATTGCAATGATGGCTGCACCTTCATACAATGATGCATTTACTGCAGAAGGTTTTGCACTAGCACCATTGTTCCAGTCTGGATCAATGTATCTCATGGCTTTTATTGCTCCATATGANGCTGACACACCTGGTCATGCTGCTATGAGAGCAACTCTTACAGCTATGGGAGTTGATTCTGGTAACTTATTCTTAACTGCTGGTTGGGCTTCTCAGCACCACATTAAAGGTGTATTAGAAGCTGCGGTCAAAGGTGGAGACTTAACAAGAGCTGGAATTAGGCGTGCTGCTGCCAACGTTTATGTTGACTCTGATGGCATGATGCCAACTAGAGAGNTAGGACAAAACAGAGCTGACGCAGAAAGCTTTATCGGTATACCTGACGAAAGTCAAACAAGTGGTATCAGATTACTTNCTGGCAACTATGTTGGTCCAACAGCTGCAGGTNATGACTGGGAAGCTGGTCCATGTAGCTANTTAAGTTTAAATTAACTTATTTTAAAGAGCCGGCNTATGCCGGCTCTTTATTTATATCTTGAACCTAAAATTAAACTTGTGAAAAATTTAAATATAAGACAAAAAAAACTTTTGGTGANTNCNTTATCTATTTTCATAGTNANTGGATCACTAACTTTTGTCAAAACNGATTATTATTTTATGTCTCCTGGTCCGCCTTATCAATGGGATATNGAATATGGAAACATTGANAATTATGAATTTGATGGAANCCTATTTCAGCTAACAGTTAGAAGAGATGAAGCAAATGCNTTAATNTATGCATGGTCATATGTAAACGACTCNGTAGATTTATACCCTAGAGAAGTTATTTTGCCAAAAGGTGTTACNCCTGAAGAATTAAGTCAAATAAGTATTCAAAATATGAAAACCTCTGAAAATGTTGCTATTGCAGTTGCACTTACTTATTTAGGATACGATATAGGTTCAAAAGGTGATGGAGTATCAGTAGTAGGAATTCTTGATGATTCACCCGTTAAAGACAAGTTACAAAAAGGAGATTTACTAAATTCAATTAATGGTGAAGAAATATCATCAGCTACAGAATTTATTGCAACTTTACGAAGATACCAGATTGGAGATACTGTAACCATAGGGGTAAAAAGAGATTTTGATGGTGAAAGAAAGAATATAGAAGTACAAACAAAATTGATTGAACACGTTGAATATGAAGGTGAGCCTATGGTGGGATTTCTTGCTACAACTGTAAACGAAAGATTTGATTTTCC
>PBOO01000056.1 GCA_002724475.1 Fidelibacterota bacterium
AGAAGAGGCTCCTGCTGAAGAAGAAGCTCCAGCAATTGAGGAAGCACCTGCTGAGGAAAAGGCTCCAGCAGAAGAAGAAGCACCTGCTGAGGAAGAACCTCCAGTAGAAGAAGAAGCACCTGCTGAAGAGGAAGCACCAGCTGAAGAAGAGGCTCCTGCTGAAGAAGAAGCTCCAGCAATTGAGGAAGCACCTGCTGAGGAAGAGGCTCCAGCAGAAGAAGAAGCACCTGCTGAGGAAGAACCTCCAGTAGAAGAAGAGGCTCCAGCAGAAGAGGAAGCTCCCGCAGAGGAAGAAGCTCCAGCTGAAGAGGAAACTCCCACAGAGCAAGAATCGGATCAGAAAACTGAATAATTTTTAGTTAATCTTTTTTGGAGAGGTGGCCGAGTGGTTTAAGGCGCTCGCCTGGAACGCGAGTTGGGTTCACGCCCTCGCAGGTTCGAATCCTGTCCTCTCCGCTAGATTTGATATATTTTTTTTTGTACTTTTAGCTATGCTTTTTTGTTATACGCTATCCATTCATTCTCATTTTCTTTTCCCGCTTAAGAAGATATTTTATTTTAATCATAATTGAGGTTTAATATTTTTTTATCGTACTTAAATCAATTTGAAAAATATTTTACTTTTGCAATTTTCACTTTACTTGTTTCTCTTCCTTTTATAGAGGTTGTTTCTCGTATTTTTGGTAGCACAGGAGTTGTAGCCTCTTCTGTTTTAGTTCAACATTTAACTCTTTGGATAGGCTTTTCTGGTGCAGTAATAGCATCAAGAAAAAATAGATTACTATCTCTCACTTCTTACCCTTTGTTTTCAAATGAAGAAAAAATTAACCTAAAAAATTTTTTAGCTAAAACTATATCCATCTTTGTGGTGATTTGTCTTGGTTATGGAGCTTTGGCTCTTGTGCAGGTAGAGAAGGAATTTCCTGTTAATATTTCTCCGTTAATATCTCGTTGGGGCGCCCAAATTGTAATGCCCTTAGGGTTTATGTTAATTGCTTTTCATATGCTTCAAAATTCCTACAAATCATTGCTTAATCGTTTTTTTCTCGCGCTTTCTTTAATTGCTCTATATTTATTATTTACCGTTGAAGTAATGAGAGAAAGCGGTATTATTGCATGGGTAGTAGTTTTTGTTTTATTGTTTGCTTTATCACGCGGAGCGCCAATTTTCATAGGGTTGGGCGGTTTAGCGGTTTTTTTCTTTTGGAGGGATTGGACACCTCTTTCAGCAATATCTGCAGAAGCATATCGTATCGTTGTTTCGCCAACTCTACCAACGATTCCCCTTTTTACTCTTGCTGGTTATATACTTGCTGAGAGTCGCGCATCTGAAAGATTGGTTAAGCTATTTCAATCTTTATTTGGATGGATACCAGGAGGGACTCCCGTTGTTCTTGTTCTTTTGTGTGGATTTTTTACTGCTTTGACAGGTGGATCAGGGGTAACTATCCTNGCTCTAGGAGGTCTTTTTTTGCCTTTGTTGATTAAAGAAGGGTATTCGAAAGCCTTTTCATTAGGCCTGATAACTGTTGCGGGCTCACTAGGTTTGCTCTTTCCACCAAGCCTGCCATTGATTTTATATGCGTTAACTGCTGGAATTTCTGTTAAAAGCGTATTTTTAGCTGGTTTGATACCAGGACTAATACGCGTTTTTATTGTTGGTGGTTGGGCAGTATGGCAGGGAAGATCCGAATCTGTATCTAAACATAAATTTAAACTTTCCAATATTTTATCTGCACTTAGCGAAGCAAAATGGGAGGCTTTAATACCTTTTTTCATTTTATTTGGCATCTTTGGCGGATTTACAACATTGGTTGAAACCGCTGCAATGATAGTGGTCTATGTTATTATTATTGAAGTTTTTGTATATGGTGATATCAACTGGAGTAGCTTAAAAAATATTGCAGCTGAATGCGGAACGTTAATTGGCGGTGTTTTGATTATACTCGGAGTCGCGATGGGCTTAACAAGTTTTCTTGTTGATGCCCAAATTCCAATTCACCTTTTAGAATGGGTCAAATCAAATATATCATCAAAATTCCTCTTTTTATTAATGCTAAACATTTTTCTACTCGCGATAGGATGCATGATGGACATTTTCTCTGCTATAATAATCTCAGTACCTTTAATTGCACCTATAGGTGCCTATTTCGGCATAGATCCGATTCATTTGGCAATTATTTTCATAGCAAATTTAGAACTAGGTTTTTTAACGCCACCCGTTGGGATGAATCTTTATCTTTCCGCCTATAGATTTAATGAGAGCATGCCAACTATTTATAGATCTACCATCCCTTTCTTTTTGGTAATGCTGCTCAGCGTTATTGCAGTTACCTATTTACCGTTTTTATCAACATTTTTTGTAAAATAACTAAACAAGCTATTTTCTTGCCTAAATTAGGAATAAAAGTTTAATTTCAATTAATTATTGCAGGAGTTCTATTACACAAACGCTAACGGTTGATTCGTTTCTTTTACCAATCACAAATTAATATAATCCCTTAGGGGAGAGGACTTTATATGAAACGTTATTTTTCAATTGTGGCGGCCCTTCTGCTTCTCAGTAGTCCGTCAATAAAAGCTCAGAGTGATGCAGGCGCAATATTCTTGCTGATATCACCAGGCGCCCGCGCTGGTGGTATGGGTGAGGCTCAAGTTGCCGTAGCAAACGATGCTTACGCGAGTTACTGGAATCCCGCTGGATTAGCATTCCAAGAAGGGTCTGAATTAGCAGTTATGCACGTTAATTGGCTACCCAGCTTAGCTGATGATATGTACTATGAATTTCTTGGTTTTAGAAAGCAATTCCCAACCCTGGGTACACTTGGCGGTCATTTGATTTACCTAAATCTTGGCGAACAAGTACGTATGGACGAATATGCTCAATATCAAGGCACATTCACCTCTTACATGATGGCGGCTGCAATGTCATACAGTACTCAACTTTCGCCATCTTCTTCATTTGGAATGAGTGCAAAATTATCCTACCAACATCTTGTAGAATTAGGGACCGGTTCAGAAAAAGGCAAGGGTACCTCTACTGATTTTGGTTTTGACTTGGGTTACATGAAAAAAGGCTGGTTAACTCCTCAGCTTGATATGGGCGTTACGATGACAAATATCGGTCCAAAGGTTTCATTTATAGATCCAGACCAAGCAGATCCTCAGCCAACCAACCTTACTTTTGGCCTTGCATATAAAGCTTTTGAAAATGATCAAAATACATTTTCGGTAGTTTACGATATAGATAAGCTTTTGGTGTCTTCGTATCCAGATATGGATTGGGACGGAGATGGTTTGATCGGCGGTTATGATAAAAACGGTAAAGAAAGTCTAAAGAATAACGATTATAATAAAAACGGCAAAATGGAGATTGCCCATAAGGACCCATTGTATAAAGCTATTTTTACATCTTGGGTTGATGATTGGCTTTTAGGTGGTGACATAGATAAGGCACCTCCAGGTGAAGATTCTGACCGCATTATTGGCGGTTGGGAGTGGGCTGGTGATGCAAATGGAAACGGTTCGCGAGATCCCGATGAAATGATCAATACAGCCTCTAAGTATGGAGCTGTATTTGGTGATCAAAATTGGGGAAAATACAATGAATGGGGCCAAAAAGAGGTTGGGTCAGCTAAAGATCGATCTTTGCAGGATGAGCTCGACAAGCTTGTTCATAACCTTGGTATGGAATTCTGGTATTCATCTTATTTTGCTCTACGTACTGGCTATTACTTTGACAAAACTGGAAAAATATCCAATCCAACTTTTGGAGTAGGGTTCCGTTTTTCAAATTATGGGTTTGATTTTGGCTATACCTCTGGCGCTGTTGGTCACCCACTGACCAACACTATGCGTTTCTCAATGAATATGCAATTCTAAGCTAGAGTCGTTTGTGAAAATTTTCAGTTGCAAAGTAGCAGCTGTGCTCTATCTTTTTTCTTTTCAGCAAGTTCCTGCTCAAGTTACTGGTGATCTTAAGATAGCGTTTATTAGGATTTCTTTCAATGTTGCCGACATTCCAGGTTTTACTGGAAGCGGAGATTTTCTTACGACCGAAACGGAACTATGCGGCGATTACCTTATAGACCCCCCACCTCATAATAGAGAATATTTTGAATCACATATCATAGCCGTCAACAATTATTTTAAAACTGTCTCTTATGGTGCCTTTGGTATAGATATTGATAAATCGAAAGTTTTTCCAAGAGCTTCAAATTCTAGCTATAGGCTTGATAGGGCAATGAATTTTTATAATGAGCTTGGCAAGGAATCGGACCACGAATATCGTATCACTTTGCTACTTAAGGAGGCTGTTGAAAAAGCTTATGAAATCGATAAAATAAATTTCAACGATTTTGATTTAATTGCCGTTATTCATCCTGGATTAGGTCAAGANTTTAAATTACCNTTTCTAGATCCAACTCCTGAAGATATTCCTTCAACTTTTGTTGATAGCGATATGATCATCAGCAATTTTTCAGAAGGAATTATGGCTGGCCCCTCAGTTATTNCAAAGGGTATTATACTCCCAGAATCTCAAAACCATCCTTTGATGGATCCATCAATATTTAATGCTCTTACCGAGCCTTGCGATCTTCAATATAGTATTACTGGTACTTGGGCATTGATGATTGGTTTTGCCGCTGGTCTACCACCTTTATGGCAAATTGAAACTGGAAAGTCAGGAGTTGGTATTTTTGGACTGATGGATCAAGGTTCTAATAATGGTAGGGGAATTATACCATCACCACCAAATCCATGGACACGTATTTACGCAGGGTGGGAGGGTTTTAAAGAATATCGTCTCCCGCAAAAAATTTCCTTAATTAGTGCTAAAAAAAATGATATTGCAAAAATTGAAATCAGCAATAGTGAATATTTTTTAGTTGAGAATAGGAATAATTGGTACCGTAGGTATGTTGGTTTGGATTCTGCCCGTTTAAGTGTGTGGGAAAAGACAGGAGATTATCCTAGCTATACTAAGATTTTATTTGATTCTACAGGTATCCAAAAAGACAAGAATGGGGTTTTTGTTGAAATTAATAATTACAATATGGGAATGCCAGCCTCAGGTATTTTGATTTGGCATATTAACGAACAGAAAATTTATAATCAAATTTCAAGATATGGTATAAATGCAGACATTAATGATAAGGGAATTGACCTGGAAGAGGCTGACGGTGCCCAGGACATTGGTTTTGTTTCAAATCTTTTATCAGACCCTTCTTCTGGGTATTGGGGCGATGTGTGGTTTCCTGCCAATGATCAATATTTTAGGTCAAATACTGTTAGCTCTTTAGAATTCTCNAACTATACCTACCCAAACTCTAAAACAACCAATGACAACGAAACGGGTTTGGTTTTAAATAATTTTTCTCGAGCAGATACAGNTATGTCTTTTCATCTTAACACAACATACAATGCAATGCATCTTCCTGATGAAAATAAGTCCGTTTTAATACAATGGGACGTTGATGGAGATGCAAAATTAGATTTCATTGGAACAGGAGACAGTCTTTGGTGGTCAAGCGAACTTGAAAATCCCAAATCATTTTATAAAACAANGAACAACAATTTTCAATTGAGCATAGGTCAAGATTCAGACCTGGTATCATTAGCTCTGATTGAATGCAGTGCATTATCCTGTAATTTTTCTTCGTTCATATTTAATGCGATTGCAAATACCTTTATCCTCGATTGGCATTTTCCATCCAATTTATCATCAGATATTGAGCTAATACATTCTACCGGTGAACATATAATAGTAAAGGTTGATAAAAGTTTTTATAAAATAGATAAAAATGGCGCAACAATTATAGAACCATCAGAGAATTTCTTTAGCTANACATCATCGAGCGGACAAGTTTTTTACTATCAAGATTTTACCATCAAACATAATGGTTACGACAAAACCAAGAGTATGGCTCTATCCTCAATTGCGCTCGCCGATCTAGATTTGGATGGCAGGGTTGAGCTAATAGGAGTAGATCTCGAGGGTGCTTTACATGCGTTCGATGAGCATTTTAATTATATGAATGGGTTTCCTCTAAAAGTTAAATCATCAGAAAATCTCTTAATTGGTAATTTAATTGATAATACCCACCCAGAAATCATCATCGAAACATTAGATGGTGATTTAATGATTTTGAATAATGAAGGTAAAACCCAGAGAATACTCTCTTTAAGTGATAAATCTTTTTTGAGTTCAATAGGACGATATGAAGGCAAGTCAGCTCTTATGCTTGGGGACAGGGTTTTGATGTTTAATGAAACAAAAGATCAAACACTAAATACCTGGTCATATAAGAACGGCTCCCCAAATTACAATAGAAGCATAGCTATTGATACATTGAATCAAATAAGAAGTCAACTTGCATTATTTAACAAGAACAACTCCTATGCTTATCCCAATCCTTCATATGGTAAAGATGTAATATTTAGATTAGATGTTGGAGATGCAACATCAATCAAAATTAGTATTTACGATTTAGCTGGATACCTTATAACAGATATTTTGATTCCAAAGGAAAAAATTTTTTCAAACACTAAAACATCAACTCTTGAGGTGCCTTGGAAGATTAACAATGTAGAGTCGGGTGTGTACTTTGCTAAAGTAGATGTTGAAAATGATCAACAAACATCAAAAAAAATAATCAAGGTGGGCATAATTAAATGAAGTTTATCTCATTTATCTTTTTCACGCTCACCTTATCAGCGCAAGTTCAATACAATCACCCGGAAATCGACTGGCGAACATTTGAAACTGAGAATTTTAGAATTCATTATTATGCAGATACAGAACTTTCAGCTAGAAAAGGAGCTTTCATTGCGGAAAGTATTTTTGAACCTATTGTAAAGATGTATCAATATAGACCAAATGACAAAACCGATATCATTTTTAGAGACACCGATGATATATCAAATGGGGCAGCATATTTTTATGATAACAAAATAGTGATATGGACTAGTCCTCTTGACTTTGAATTGAGAGGGTCCCACCGCTGGCTTCAAAACGTTATAACCCATGAATTTGCTCACATAGTCTCTATTCAAAAAGCTCAAAAATTTGGCAAGTCCATACCTGGATCTTACCTGCAATTCATTGGTTATGAAAAAGAGAAAAGACCGGATGTTCTCTACGGATATCCAAATATCTTGGTAAGCTTACCTTTGCCTGGTACAGTAGTGCCACCNTGGCTAGCAGAGGGGTCAGCGCAATATATGTANCCTGATGCGGATTGGGATAATTGGGATTCTATTCGAGACATGATTTTAAGAGANAGAACGTTGAATAATAAAAATTTGAATTGGAATGAAATTAACTCATTNGGAAAGAGTGGCATTGGAAATGAATCTGTTTACAATACCGGATATGCTTTNACGAAATATTTAGCTACAATTTATGGAAGTGATATTTTACCCCAAATCTTTAATTCTCTAGGAAAGCCCTTNAGCTTTTCAATTTCAANAGTAATGAAAAATGTAGTTGGTACTGATGGAAGGCAGTTATACGATGAATTTAACAACGTTCTTAAAGATAGATATAATACCTTAGCTCCAAAAAATAATGATATTGGCAGTTATATAAAAATTATTGAAGATAAAGGCACGGCCAACCTTTACCCAAGGTGGAGTGAATCAAATAGCTATATAGCATACCTTTCTAATAAGGAAAATGATTTTTTTAGCGCAACAGATTTATTTCTCTACGATCTTAAAACAAATTCAACATCTAAAATAGCAAACAGTGTCACATCCTCACCAGCTTGGTTTGGCGATAAATTAATTTTTTCACGAAGATCATCGATTCCAAATGAAACTGGTTCACGATATTTTGATTTATACGAATTTGATATAGAATCAAACNAAGAGAAGCGCATTACAAAGGACGCTAGAGCCTTTTCACCGGCAGTTAGAATTTCCGATAGCACTCTTTATTACTTGGCTACTTTTGATGGAACACAAAACATATATAAAATTAATCTTTCAGATAAATCATCACAGAAAATATCAAACTTTACAAATCATGAAATTTTAAACAATCTTAGATATGACAAATATAAAAACAGATTAATTTTTGATATCACATTCGATCATTTTAAGAACATACATTATTTGGATTTATCTGATGGTACATTAGGAAAATTTATTCATAACAAAACCTGGGATACTAGAAATCCAGATATTTTTAAAGATCGTGTAGTTTACTCCGATGATCGGTCAGGTATTTTTAACTTATATTATATTGACCCTGAGCGTCAAGGTTATATTACTAATATAGCTGGTGGCGCGTTTATGCCGGATTTAAACGATTCTAATAGGTTGGCTTTTTCACTCTATGATGATGGTGGATATAAGATTGCAATTATTGATACACTTAAAATATTCAATCCCAGCGAAGTAGGTTACAGTTCATCGTACCATGTAAAAAATAATCAACTGAAAATGAATATTTCCGGTGAGATCGATGATTCATCTACGTCATACACTGATCATTTTCCTCCAATGTTCTTTATGCCTAGAACTACTNTAGATTATGGAACTATTAAATTGGGCACGTATTTTTATTCATCTGAAGTACTTGATAAGGTCAGTCTCTTAGGTGGTGTAGCTGCAAATTCAGATTTTGATNTGGATTTATTTTTCTTAATGGANTACAAGCATCTTTATCCAACTTTATTTTTTGAAACTTATTACATGACACGNAACAAGGAAGAAAGAATAAAATATNNTGCGTACAATCTTGATAATAAAATTAAGTTTAGACTGCTAGAATTTAAGGGCGGAGTTAAGACGCCTTTGTTTGGAAGTGAATTACAATTCTTTAGCAGCTGGTCTCAATATAGGGCATCAATTAAAGAGAGTATTATTGAAAGACCTCAATTAAGAACCGGATATGGCTATGAGTACTATAAAAGCAAGCAGCTAGGAGCTAATTGGAGCTTTGTAAAAATAAAACCTCGTATAGATCAAAGCATTAACCCCTTAGGTCTTAATGTCAACTTTAATTTAGTGAGTGAGCAAAATGACTTTATAGATGAGCTCGACCTGTCAGACGCAGGTACGCTAACTTCAAAATTTAACAAACATAATCTCGTTCGTATGAAATTAAACGCACGCTATTCATTGACAGTGCCCAAAACAAATGGTTGGTCGGCCTATTTAGGTGCGCAACTAGGACAAATATCGAATGAAAATGCCGATGAATTCTTTCATTTTTTTGGTGGTGGGCAAGTTGGCATNAAGGGATATCCGTATTACAGCCTTCAAGGAACAGATATATTAATATTTGATATTGGCTTGCGAATACCTGTTTTTAAAGAAAAAAGCTATAACTTTGGCCCAGTTTCAATAAAAAATATGACCTTAAGCTTTGAAAGTCAAATTGGGGATGCATGGGATCGCTCAGATGAATTTAATCAGAAAGTTTCATCAGGCTTTCAATGGCGAATTTCAGGATATTCATTTTACAACTACCCAATAGCAATTGGTTTTGAAATTCATAAACCTCACAAATCATTTAAAATGGAAATAAATGATGGTGATAAAATTCTTTATGGGGATGAGAACAGAATGTATTTTAATATCTTATTCGGATTTTAATTTGCGACAAATTCTATTTCAATTTATGCTGACATCAGTAGCATACTGTCAATTTGACATTTATGACATAGATAATTACAACTACAGTCTAGATTCAACGCGAAATGAGACCTCTTTACCCTTGATTAAATCCCTTATTTTTCCGGGATGGGGTCAGCTTTCAAAAGGTGACCCACTTTGGAAACCTTTTTTATTTGTTGGCGTTGAGTTTTTTGCTATTCATTCATCATTCTCATATAGTAACAAATCAAAAAAGCTTAGATATGATTTTGAAAACTTTGCAGATAACCACTGGGAATTAAAAAGATGGTACGATAATACCAAAGTTATTTTCCCGGATAATTGGAGGGAGATAATTGTTGGAACCCATAAGCTAGGTTTAAAGATTAATGATAAATACTATCAGAGTGAAAACCTTGAAGAATTATTGCAAAGGTTTCCCTGGTCTGATATTCAGGTGGTCCGGGATAGAGATTTTTATGAAAACATAGGCAAATACGATCAATTTGTAGGTGGATGGGATGATGACTTTGACAACCCTTTTGACTCTGAGGGCAATTGGTATAGTGAAAAAAAAGGAAATGTTGAAACAGTAATTCTAACTAAACGAAAAGATTATTATAGAAATCTTCGCTTTGACAGTAACCGATATTCAAACTTTGCTAGAATTGCTACCTCAGCTATACTATTAAATCATATATTAAGCGGTTTTGAAACAATTTTAAACTCAAAAAAAAGAGAACCGTTCAAGAGCTTAAGTATCGAATTGAGACCTTATACAATTGTCAATGAAGATGGTGTTCAGTTAATTTTATCATGGTAAATTTAAACGTTTCTTTATGACCTTTATTTTTAAAAATAAGCACATTATATTTCTTTTTGCTGTTATGCTCTATTCTTGTTCGTCAAATACGAGCCGAAGAGATATTGATTACAATGAAGAATTTGAGAAAGGCAAAGCGGCGCTTAGCAAAAAGAAATACATCAAAGCGCAAGATCACTTTAATNCAGTAGTGATTGGCGCTTCTCATACTGAGCTTGGCGACGANGCACTTTTTTATTTAGGNGAATCCTTCTTTCTTGAAAAAAATCATTTACTAGCTATCTCAGAATATGATCGCCTTATTCGAAGAATGCCTTTTAGTCCCTTTATTGAAAAAGCTAGATATAGAATTTGTGAAGCCTATCTATTGTTATCTCCAAAATATTTTAATGATCAAACGTACAGTGAGAAGGCTCTTGAAAAATTGCAGGAATTCATTGATGATTATCCAGATTCAAACGAAAGAACAAAGGCAGAAAATGACATCAAGGATTTAAGAAACAAGCTATCTGAAAAAGCCTACCAATCTGGAATATTATATATGAAAATGGAAGAATTTAAAGCTGCCTTATTGGCTTTTCAGCAAGTAAAAGATTTATACTACGATACAGACTTTATCGAGATGGCTCATTTGAAAACTATTGCTTGTTATATTGAAAGGAATGAGTTGAATGAGGCAAAGATTTATTATTCAAACAATCGCAGCTTCATTGAAAAAATTCAAATGGATGACTTAGTTGACGCTTGGTTCGTTCAAAATCGCGTTTTCGATCGGATTGAGCTCGAATGAAAACCTGTCTTTTTGGTGGCACTTTTGATCCTCCTCACCTTGGACATCTTATTATTGCTCAAACAATTTTTGAAGCTCAAAATTTTGATCAAATCGTCTTCATTCCTGCCTACCAGCCTCCACATAAAAATGGACATGATATATCTTCAATTGACCATCGATTTAAGATGCTGAAGATAGCTATCAAAGAAAATCCAAATTTTGTCCTTTCTGATATTGAGATTAAAAGAAGAGGACTGTCATATTCTATTGATACTATTCGTGATTATAAAAATCAAAACAATATCAAGACTGATGATTTATTCTATTTAATAGGCAGTGATGCACTAAAGGAGTTTCATAAATGGAAAAATCCCCAATCTATTATAGATGAAGCTAAAGTGATTGTTGCAATTCGCCCAGGTTTCAGGCCCTCTGATATACCAAATTGGATTTTGGAAAAAATTCAGTTTGCAAACATTCCTCGTGTAGAAATTTCCTCTACCACTATTCGAAAGCGTTGGACTGAGGACAAAACCATACGTTACATGGTAACTGAATCTGTTTGGCAATATATTAATAAAGAAAACCTCTACTTATGAGCGAGAGTTTCTTACTGCTCTTTTTAGGATCTCTGATGCTTTATTTTGGCTCTGAATGGATCGTTAGAGGCGGTGTTGCTATTGCTGAAAAATATCAAATATCAACTCTCGTTATTGGCCTAACTGTTGTTGCATTCGGCACATCCTTGCCAGAATTGCTTGTAAGTTTAAACGCCGCCTTTCAGGGTAGTTCATCGATAGCGGTGGGCAATGCAATAGGTTCAAATATTGCCAATGTTGGCCTAGTGCTATCTTTGAGCGCTTTTATTTTTCCCATAACATTGAATTACCATTTGATTAGGCGCGATCTCATTGTTTATTTGCTCTCATGTTTAGTTTTTGTTGTTTTTTCATTAGATGGCAGGTTGAGTAAATTTGAAGGTGCATTTTTTGTTAGCGCTCTACTTTTTTACATAGTTTACAGCATAAAGAAGCCGATTGATTCTGATATTGATATTGAAAGCTCAGATTCAAGTAATTTTAGTGAAATGATTTTGTTCGTAGTCTTTGGCATAGTAGCATTGTCATTAGGGGCAGACCTCTTTGTTGACGGTGCTGTCTTTATTGCAAGATTTTTTGGTATAACTGAGGTCGTAATCGGTATGAGCGTCGTTGCTTTTGGTACCTCATTACCCGAACTTGCTACATCAGCTATGGCTGCGTTTAAAAAACAAAGCGAAATTTCGCTGGGAAATATTATTGGATCGAATATATTTAATATTTTATGCGTACTTGGTGTTACCTCAATTATTGAGCCCTTGAATTCTAAATGGGGTGACATTTCTTTTCAGGTTCTCGTTATGNTGTTCTACGGATTNCTTATTTTTGTAGCTGCAAAGCTTCCTCAGCCTTTCAANAGAAAACTTTCAGCGTTAATGCTAACGGGTTATTTTGTCTTCATTTATCTTCTATTTTAATTTTGAATAATAAGATTAGATTATACTATGATAAAGATTGATAATGTTTCATATAGCTACCCAAAAGGCGGCGGGGTTTCNAACCTTAATTTGGAAATTAAGGAAGGTGAGTTTGTATTTCTTATTGGNCCTACCGGATCAGGNAAAACTACTATCTTGAAGCTCATTTACATGGATTTATTTCCTAAAGCTGGTAAAATAACAGTTGATAAATACAATTCTCAATCTATCAAAAAGAGAAAGGTGCCATATTTGAGACGAAAAATAGGTGTCATTTTTCAAAACTACCATTTACTTGAAGACCGTAATGTCTTTGATAATATCGCTCTTCCCTTACACGTTTTAGGATATGATAAAGATGAGATTCTTGAGCTCGTTAGCGAATCAATGCTTGANGTTGGACTTGAAGGTAAAGAATCTCACTATCCCTATGAGCTTTCCGGTGGAGAGCAACAACGAGCATGCGTGGCGCGCGCATTGATAAAAGACCCAGATATAATNCTAGCGGATGANCCTACTGGGAATTTAGANCCTATAGCCTCCTTTGAACTGATTAAGCTATTTGAACAAATTAGTAAAGAGGGCACCTCAATATTAATGGCATCTCATAATTATAATTTAATTAAAGGGAGAGGTCATAGAATTGTTGAAATGCAAAACGGTTCAATAAGATAAGCGATGAATACAATTGTTTTTATATTTGCTGAGGGTTTGAAAAATGTTTGGAGACATAAATCTTCTGCATTTTCATCAATTTTTTCTATTTATTTAACGTTAATTGTCGCTGGATTTCTCTTAATTGTTAGTCAAAATACCAACAAGCTCGTTGAATATTTAAGAGATAAGTATAAGATCGAAGTGTTCTTTAAAGATGGAGTTACAGAGCAAAGAGCTTTAGAGATATCTGAGGAATTCAAAAAAATTAATGGAGTTCGTTCGATCACTGTAATTTCAAAAAAAGATGCAGAAAGAATATTTAAATCTCAATTTGGTGATGATATTTTGGGTCTCCTTGGNTACAATCCNCTTCCTATAAGTTGCGTGATTAATNTAAAAAAAGATTGGCCAACAAAAATTGAACTCCAACCCATTGTAAATAATTTAAGAAAATATCGTGAAGTTGATGAGGTGAATCATCAAGGAAAATTGATTTCCAGGATTGAAAATTATTATGAAAGATTTCTAACGGTCATGGTTGGAATCGTTTCTGTAGCACTAGTTGTTGCTGTATTTATTATATCCAATACTGTTCGCTTAACCGTTTATTCAAAAAAGGAATTGATTAAGTCATTGCAACTGATTGGCGCAACAAAATGGTTTATAAAAGCTCCATTTCTAATCGAAGGCATAATTCATGGTATTTTTGCTGCAGTTTTAGCTGTTTANACGCTTTATGGTGTCNTGCAATTCAGTAAATACATCGTTTATGATTTAACAAAATTCAATATTTTTTATGATCACATTTTCATTCTTCAGATCCTTCTATCATTATCAATACTTGTTGGTTTTATAGGTTCAAATAGAGCGATTAGTAGATTTTTGAAATAAATCTCAACACTATTAGATTCTACCTTATATAATCATCTAATTTCAATCTCTTATGCCCATTCAAAAATATAGCAATATAGACACTCGATTTAGTGCGATCTTAATTAGTACAGTTGAAGGATATATTAAAACCTGTGCTCCTGTATCATCAAAATTTGTTCAAGGTACTTTACCAATGCCTTTAAGCACCGCAACCATACGAAGTGTTATGTCTTCNCTTGAACAGGACGGTTTTTTGCGTAAAGCCCATAAATCAGGTGGACGAATACCAACGGACCTNGGCTATAGATTTTATATTGATTCAATTAATTTCACCAAACAAACAAACGAAAATACTATTTCTGAACTTGAGAGTGAATTAAAGACTATTTCTAATAATGTTGATGAACTTTTAAGCGCTACAGCCTCTATGCTATCAAAGCTTAGCAATATGTTTGGCGTGATTACTATTTCTGAATATCAAAATAGCATATTGGCAGATATAGAGCTGGTGGAATTAAATGGAAATCGTGTTATGCTTGTTCTTGCCTTGGATAATGGACTGGTAAAATCGATTGTCCTTAATCTTGACATAGAGATCGCTGTTAAGCACATAATTTCTATCACTGAATTATTAAAGGAAAAATTACGTGGTCTGTCCTTGATTGAAATTCAAAAAACCATATCAAAACGATTAAACGATAGCGAAGCGATCAATCATGAAATCATTCAAATATTAATTAATGACCGATTTAATTTTTTCTCAATAGAAAATAATAAATTAATATATACATCATCATATAATGTATTACTTGAACAGCCAGAATTTAAAGATATAGAAAACTTTCAAAAAATCCTTCCTGGACTTGAAAAGANATTCCTAAATCTATACATCGAAAAAAACTTTAATGTTGATAGTATGAACGATCTTATTGGAAGAGAAAATAACCATGAGTTTTTCAACAGTTGCGCTTTTTTAACTTCAAAGTTTAAATGCGAATCCCTTTCAGGGAGGATAGGAGTAATTGGGCCAAAAAGACTCAATTATGTTAACATCAAAGAAATATTAAATACTTTTAAAAGGGTAGTGCAGAATGCCATCTAAAAAACCGACCAAAAAATCCNCAAATAAAAATGTCAAAATCACACCCACTGAAAAATTAAAGATACAAATTAATGATTTAAAAAACCTTGTTAGTGAAAACGAAGAAAAATACCTCAGGTTAAAAGCTGAATTTGATAATTTTAGAAAAAGAAAAGATAAAGAAACCATGTCGCTTTTGAAGTATGAAGGCGAAACTGTTATAAAGCATTTTTTATCCGCCCTAGATGACTTGAACAGGCTTAATGAGGCTATTTNAAATGAAGGTTCAACTACAGAAAAACTATCAGAAGGTATTAATTTGATAATCAATGGCATTGCAAAGCAATTAGAAAAACTAGATGTAAAGACATTTTGCAATGTTGGAGATGTCTTAGATCCTGAGCTTCATGATGCCCTTATGATTAGACATGAAAAAGATAAAAGAGAGAATGAAATTATTGAAGTTTTTGAAAAAGGATATCTTTACAAGGATCGAGTAATAAGACATGCTAAAGTTGTGGTTAATCAAACACCCTCATGAGAGATTATTATGAAATACTAGGGGTATCAAAGACTGCGAGCTCTGATGAATTAAAAAAATCCTATCGCAAGATCGCTATGAAATATCATCCGGATAAAAATCCTAATGATAAAGAAGCTGAGGTTAAATTTAAAGAAGCC
The DNA here is from genome assembly GCA_002724475.1 of Fidelibacterota bacterium. Taxonomy (GTDB): domain Bacteria; phylum Fidelibacterota; class Marinisomatia; order Marinisomatales; family TCS55; genus TMED108. Next base: position 16,010 of record PBOO01000056.1, read on the forward strand.
GCTGAAGCCTATTCTGTTTTATCTGACTCGCAAAAACGACAACAATATGATCAATTTGGACATGCTGGCGTAAATAGTGGTGGTGGTCCAGGCTTTCAAGGTGGTATGTCCATGGAAGATATTNTCAATAGTTTTGGTGATATATTTGGAGATGGTTTTGATCCATTTGGAGGTATTTTTGGTGGAGGTAGATCATCCAGAGTAAAAAAAGCGCGCGATCTTAAGGTTAATTTGAAATTGTCATTTTCTGATATCTATTCTGGAGTAAATAAAACAATCAAGATCAAACGCTTAGAGCATTGCGAAACCTGTTCCGGTAGTGGGGCAAAGCANGGNACCATGCCTGTTTCATGNTCACAGTGCAATGGGGCTGGNCAGGTGCGACAAGTCTCTCAATCNTTCTTTGGTCAATCTGTATCAGTTCGAGAATGCCCAGTTTGTTCAGGNTCCGGACAAACCATTCAAAATCCTTGCAATTCATGCGGTGGAAGCGGTCTTCATAGAAAAACTGTAGAAATAAAAATTAAGGTTCCTTCTGGCGTTTCTGCTGGTAACTATATGACATTAAACCAGCAAGGAAACAAAGGTCCAAAAGGCTACCAATCTGGNGATCTAATTATTTTCTTTGAAGAAGAAGAGCATTCAATATTCAATCGTAATGGTGAAGACGTTATCACTGAGGCTGTTATACAGTTTTACGAAGCTGCCAGCGGCATAACTTTGGAAATACCTACGCTGGAGGGTAAGGCAAAGCTGAAAATACCTGCAGGTATTCAGTCTTCTCAAGTTTTACGCATGAGAGGTAAAGGTTTTCCACGGATGCGAGGATCCTCTAGAGGAGATCAGCTTGTAAGGGTTCATGTTGAAACCCCTCAAAAAATCTCTTCTAAACAAAAAAAGTTGCTTGAAGAATTTGAAAAATTAAATAAAAATTCAAAAACTGTCTTTCGGCGAATAAACTTAGATTAAAAAATTATTGAGATTAAAGTATACATCGAGATAAAATAGTATTAATATTATCCTCTGTATTTAAATATTAAGTAACCAAAGAAATTTTTTATCATGAAAAAAAATCTGTTAAATCTATCACATGAAAAACGTAAAAATGTATCGGATCTACTTGAATTAGGCATTGTTGTTGCTTTTATATTTTTGATCATATGTATTTACGTACCTCGCGCNATATGGGATGAAGAAGAATCTTTTGAGGATAGAAGTCAATTTCACATGGAAAACATGTATGACGTTCAAAATTTTTATAAATCTGTAATGGGTGAATATTCTAGTGACGGTCTTTGGGCCATTCAGGTTGTGAATTCGGTTCGGGACTCTTTGACTGGCGATTCCACATATTTGGGTACTCAGTCTATAACCCTCAACAGTAAAACATTTTCTGTTAATGTACCGAAAGGTTATGATATTGAGTTTGATACGACCTTTGGTTTTCCTATGATGAGAAGAGATACGATATCTGATACGATTGCTACAATTGTAATGTATTCGGAGGATTTACTTCGCAACGATACCTCCTATGTTCAGAAAAAACTCTTATCTAAATTTACCTCTGATTCTAATTTCGTTGCTCTTGTTGAAGAGGTTCCTTCTGAGCGCGTTGAGGTTGTTAATTATTACGATACCTACATGCCTGATTCTTCTATGTATTTTTGCCCCGTATCCCAAAAATCCTATACGATATCACTTAAAGACGAAGGGAATACTGTTAGGGTTGATAGCCCTATAGAAGAAACGATTGTCAGAAGAAGATATCTTTTGTTTGCCTTCAAAGCAGATAATCATGGTTTTATTGATGATGGATCAAAAAGTTGGGATAGGTGATATTACCCCGTGATTCATTTACTTGTATCCTCAAAACATTTATTGTGCGTTCAGTGGAAAGATGAAAACTCAAAATCTCTTCTTACTGGTTTCTCTTATCAGCCCTTTAAAGCAAAAAAAACATCCTCAGTATTTTCTCCAAAAGAATCCATAGTAGATATAAACGCTGCTCTAAAGGCAGCTAAAAAAGTATTATCATTTGAAGGTGAAAAGATTTTTGTTACAGTTCCAGATGATTTTTGCGATTCAGTTTTAACTCAATGTGATGAAGATATGTCTGACGCGGATGGTTGGGAATATTCAAAATGGTCTATCAATCAGAGAAATGTGGCTAGCGACGATTCAGCGTACGAATACTTTGGCAGATCNTTTATACCTGAAACAAAAAGCATTTTTTCATTAAGAATCTCATCTGTACTGACAGAATCATTGAAAATGAGCATTCAAGAAATGGGCGGTGAGCCGGTTTGGATGGGCACTGAAAGCAGCGCCTATTATGGTTTAAATAAAACCAGAGGTATTACTTTATTTGTCAATAACAAAAACGGCTATAATTATTATCATTATTCTAAAAATTGCTTCCTAAAGGGTAGTGCAAAATTTGCAAAAAATAAATGGTCCCTATCATCAACGGATGGTTCTAGTAATGAACAAGACATTTTCAAAGGTCAAATCGTCATTCCTGGTAAATTATCCTATAGGAGAAAAGCCCACTTTGAAGGCAAACGTATTCGACAAGTTGAAGCATTTAAGAATATCAAAAAAAATGATATAAAAATCCCCAAAGAAGTAAAAAATAACGATCTTTATATTGCAACAGCTATAATAAATGGAAAAGCTAACGAATCATCTATCAATTTTTTTAATAACCCTGGCCTACAGCAGATTAATGAAGATAAGCCTATTCCTCAAATTGAAGAGTCTAAGCCCAAAAACAAGGCTCGAAAAGCTTTGCCACCAAAAAAACAAAGAAACTTTCAACAATTTTTTGCTTATATCTTTTTCTTTGCTGCTCTAACTGCAGTTATTTTCAGAGATCGCTTACCAGAATTACTAGAGATTGCCGAAGAGAAGGTTTTCGCTTTTATTGATGCAGCTCCAGACTTAATCGAAACAATACCTGTCGTTGAGCGTGATCCGGTTCCTTACTACAGCGATTTTCAACAAAAATCGTTTTATCGCTCGCAAAGCCTGATAGCATCTCTTGTCAAAGTAAATACTTTAATTTCGATGGAAAAATTAACCAGCATTGATGCAAGTAAGGGTGTATATGAAATTATATTTAACGACACTAAAGAAACCGATGAACCTATTGATACTTTGGGTAGTTTGTTAAATTATTCTCTTAGGCAGGTTAGTGGCGTTGATCGTTACCAACATGGATACCTTATTCAGTATCCAATTGATCTTATTAATNAAGATTTTATGGGTANCTATACTCCTATGGATCAGCTTAAAAGTGAATTGACNGACTTTGCTGATATACAGATCAAGGCCTTTGATGTTTTCACTGAAAATACCCTAGAGCACACTCCATTCCTTTTTTCAGTTTCAANCATCAATGAAATAAACAGCATGTTAACCTATCTTGAAAATAAGGGTTCAGATATAATCTTGGAAAAATTTCAAATGACTTCAAATNAACCAGGATCCTTAACTGCCCGATTTTTTATTACCTATATAAACTATAGCGACAGCTAGATATCCCAACTAGACTCTATGCAAATTCATGCTGGTATCTACAAGGGAAGAAGGATTAAAACCGTAAAAAACGCACCCTATCGCCCCACTACAGCGATTGTGCGCAAAAGCCTATTTGATATCCTTGGTATTATTGAGAACAAAACATTTTTAGATCTTTTTTCTGGAACTGGCATAATTGGCTTCGAAGCAGTAAGTCGAGGAGCAAGCTTTGTTGCTATGATTGATTCAAGCGTAAGAGCGTGTGGCCTTCTTAAAATAAACCATTCTCTTTTAAAAATGGACAGTAAATTGTGCGAAATCAAAAAAATGGATGTTTTTAAATATTTGGAAGAAAAGAAAAAATTTGACATAATTTTTGCAGATCCACCTTATAACACTACAAATCATGATCAGATCATTTCTGTATCAACCCAACTTTTAAATCAAGGCGGTTACTTTATACTTGAATCTTCCCCAAAAGAGTTTTCAATTTTACCATCACGAATAAAACAATATGGNGATACNCAATTAGCTTTTTGGAGATATGAAGAATAAAACAGTAATCTANCCTGGAACATTTGACCCTATTCATATGGGTCACGTGGATATTATTGAGAGGGCTTCTAAAATTTTTGATGAAGTAATAATTGCTATAGCCGTAAATGAAGATAAAAACCCTCTTTTTAGCATCAAAGAGCGTATTGAATTAGTTGCTGAAGCGACTGCTCATTTAGACAAAATAAATGTTTCCTCAACAAACGGCTTGATTGCAGATTTTGCGAAAAAACATCATGCTAGCGCCTTAATTAGGGGCCTAAGACATGTTTCTGATTTTGAATTCGAATTTCAAATGGCCACTATGAATAGTCATTTAAATTCCGATGTATCTACATTNTTAATGGTAACCTCTGACAAATATGTTCATATCAACTCAACAATGGTAAAGAANGTATCAAAACTGAAAGGTGACATAGCAAAATATGTACCTAGCAACGTCTTTGAGGCGTTGACAAAAAAATTCAATTAGAACCGTACTTATTCTATTAGTTTCTGTTTTAGTATCTGTTTCGTTTTAAATTCNACCATTGATTATGCCCACTTACGATTACATTTGTGAAAAATGTCAAAAGACCTTTGAATTTTTTCAATCAATGTCCGATGACCCGATCAAAAATTGCCCTGAGTGCAATAATGAGATTCGCAGACTTGTAAGCGGAGGTACTGGATTAATCTTTAAAGGCAGCGGCTTTTATCTAACTGACTATGCAAAACAAAAGCCANCATCTAAATCAACTGAAAAGAAAAAAAATAAAACAAGTTCAAAAAAGACCTCAGAAGGAAAGAGTAAATAAATCATGGATCATGGTAAAAAAATTATTTTTGAAGGAAACAAATTAAATGTTCCAAACAATCCTATCATTCCATTTATCGAAGGTGATGGAATAGGAGCGGATATTTGGCGAGCATCCCAACTTGTTTTCGATAGCGCTGTTAAAAAAGCCTATAACGGTGAAAAAGAGGTCGTTTGGAAAGAGATNTATGCGGGTGAGAAAGCCAATAAGCTTAAAAATTCATGGTTACCTGAAGAAACATTAAACGCAATAAAAGAATATTTAATTGCCATTAAAGGTCCATTGACTACACCTGTCGGAGGTGGTATGCGCTCTTTGAATGTAACTTTAAGACAAGTGCTTGATTTGTACGCCTGTGTAAGACCTGTTACCTGGTTTAAGGGTGTCCCCTCACCAGTAAAAGATCCCTCCTTAGTNGATATGGTCATCTTTAGAGAAAATACTGAAGATATTTATGCTGGAATTGAATGGCCAAATGGCACAGATGATGTAGAAAAAGTTAAAAGATTTCTTATTGATGATATGGGAGTTACAAATATTAGGTTTCCGGATACAGTATCCTTAGGAGTTAAGCCAGTTTCAGTTGAGGGTACAGAACGTATTGTACGCTCCGCAATCGAATATGCTTTAAATCATAACCGAGAATCGGTCACTTTGGTTCATAAGGGAAATATTATGAAATTTACTGAAGGCAAGTTTAAGGAGTGGGGATACGAGCTTGCAAAAAAAGAATTTAACTCTAATGATTTTGAAGGTGGACCGTGGCAAGTTATCAATAATAGTGGTAGATCTTTAATTATTAAAGATGTGATTGCAGATGCCTTCTTGCAACAAATTTTACTTCGCCCAGCAGAATATGATGTTATTTGCACCCTAAATCTTAATGGAGATTATATATCAGATGCGTTGGCTGCTATAGTTGGCGGAATTGGTATTGCTCCCGGTGCAAACATTAATTACCAATCCGGACATGCTATCTTTGAAGCTACGCATGGAACTGCTCCAAAATATGCTGGTAAAGACATGGTGAATCCCTCATCTGTAATATTGTCAGGAGTTATGATGTTCGAACATTTAGGTTGGCAAGAAGTCGCAGATCTAATCGTTAAAGGACTGGAAAGATCTATTACAGCTAAAACTGTTACGTATGATTTTCATCGTCTAATGGACGATGCCACTAAAGTAACCTGCTCAGGTTTTGGGGAAGCTGTAGTACAAAATATGTAACTTTTTCATTGGTTAAGATTTTCTTATCTTAATTTGCTATGTTTATCGATTACACTCAAATTGAACTCCATTCTGGAGATGGTGGGTCAGGTTGTATTTCATTTCGTCGTGAAAAATACATCCCTAAAGGTGGTCCTGATGGCGGCAATGGTGGTAATGGCGGAAACATATATATCCAATCAGACGAAAATATTCATACTCTTCAGGATGTTAGATATAATCGTATTTATCGAGCAAAAAATGGTGAGCAGGGATCTTCAAATTCTAAATCAGGAAGAAATGGCAAAGATATTGTCATTCTTGTTCCGGTAGGTACACTAGTTAGAAATGTAAATACAAAAGAAGTTATTGCTGATTTTGTTAAATCTGACCAAAAGGAAATCGTTTGCAAAGGGGGAAAGGGTGGACGTGGTAATATTAATTTTAAAACTTCAACCCGACAAACTCCNCGTTATGCTCAATCTGGGAAAACAGGTGAAAATGGAACGTTTGAACTTGAATTGAAGATTTTAGCTGATGTTGGTTTAGTTGGTTTGCCGAATGCGGGAAAATCAACATTGCTTTCAGTTCTTTCAAAAGCAAAGCCTAAAATTGCAGATTATCCATTTACAACTTTGGATCCACATCTAGGCATCGTTAAATACGAGGAATTTAAATCATTTACGATGGCAGATATTCCTGGTCTTATTGANGGTGCAAGTTCGGGAAAGGGGCTGGGTCATAAGTTTCTAAAACATATAGAGCGGAATAAATTGTTGCTGTTCTTGATCGACAGCTCGGATGATAATCCAAAACAAACATTTAATTTGTTAAAAGAAGAACTTTATTCCTTCAACCCTGCATTACTGATGAAGCCTATTATTTTGGTTCGTACTAAAAATGACNTCCATCCAAATACTATAAATAGTNATTGGAAAGAAATACAAGAATANCAAATGGATATATCTTCAGTAGCCAATAATAACATAAAAAAATTGGTTAAATGTATTGTTAACAATTTGAATTCTTTAGATTCATAATGTCTTTAATCTTATGGTTACAACTTGAAATTTCACTTAAATTCTCATTATAATTTTANAANCAAATGGAGGGGTGGCCGAGCGGCTTAAGGCGGCACCCTGCTAAGGTGTTTTAGGTGAAATATCCTAACGTGGGTTCGAATCCCACCCCCTCCGCTGTTACTTTTTAANCTAAATAGGAATTATTTGATTGCTATGAAGAAAACTCATTTACTTGCGATTTTNATCCCAGCTCTTTTTTCATGCTCGAGCGAAACCTCTATTAACGATCTTGATGCTAAGGATGGTGTAGCGTACGACCCCGAAACCAATCAGCCATTCAATGGNAAAGCATCTTTAGATTTTTACGATGGTACTNTGCGCATGGAGGGTGACTACAAAGATGGGGTTAAATTTGGAGAGTGGAAATATTATGTTCAGGGATCTAAGTCGAGGTATTACAAACTTCAGTTCGAAAAGGGTAATATTGTTTCTGCAAATTATAACGATAATAGCAGGAGTTGGTCTGGAACTCCAATAATGTACAGCGAAAACGATACAACGATAAGAACTGGTATTTTTCTCGTTCAAGAAATGTCTGATAGTCAAGATTCATATAACTTCAACATGCCTCCAGATATTTTTGTACAACTCTTCAAAAATGTTTCTGAAGGTCGTGTTACGCGTTGGCACTCCAATGGTGAATTGTATTCTGATGGTCAATTTATTAATGGAAATCGTANTGGTGAATTCAATTGGTATTATGATAGCGGCAAAAGAAAAGAAAGATCATTTTTCGATGCAGGCAAACGTATAGCTACTACCACACAATGGTACGAAAATGGTAACAAACACGCTGAGGGAAGTTACAAGAAAGGCCAGCTTTCAGGTAAGCTTACTTGGTGGTATGAGGACGGCCAGAAAAAAGAAGAAGTAACTTTTAATCAAGGCGTACGAGACGGTTTGGCCTATTGGTGGTATCCAAATGGTAATAAAAAAGCTTTTGCTGATATTTCAAGAAAGATGGGTAAGGTTACGTTGTTTTCACCAGATGGCAGAACCACGAAACCCTTAACCGTTACTGACAATGCAATCATCTGCGATTCCGGTGAAGTACTCTTTACTATGGAGCGTTTATCAAAGCGTGAAGCGCCTCCTATTGGCGATGGAACTTGTGATTGTGGTGACTGTTCTGACGAACCAACATCCTAAAATATTTGATATTTATAGATAGTTGATATTGCTATCTGCGTAGGGCTATTTTAAGAATATATTTTGAGAAATTTTCTACTAACCCTATGTTTTGNCTCTTTCTTGNATGGAGAGGACCATTCCATTGCAGTATTGGATTTTTCTGGAGAGAATATCCATAAGGATGAATTAATTCAACTTTCTGCNGTTTTTCGTACTGAATTACTTAAAATGGATACATTACGTGTCATGGATTACGATGACATGAGTGGAATATTAAAAGACTATGGCTATGAATCTCCATCATGCAATAGCATTGAATGCGATATTATATCTTCCATGTTATTAGATCAAGAATGGCTCATATCGTGNCATCTTTCTAAAATAGGTGATGTTTTTCTTATGGAAGCTAGATTGATTGATACTGAAACTGGTCGAGTAATAAATGCTGTAACCTACGATTATGAANTAACTTTAGAAGGTCTTTATTCACGTGGGATGCATAACCTATCAGACTTAGTGATGTCGAAGCGAATCCCGCTTGAAATACACCAAAGACAAAATCTTGTATATTTTAAAACTAATCCTTCATCAGCAATGGTTCGAGTTGGTAAAGATACGCTAAACGGTCAAACTCCATTAGCAATTGATAGGGTCGTGGTTGAGAGCAGACCAATTATATTGTTCAAAGATGGATATCAGCCTTTTAAAATAAACCAATTACCAGATGATAACTCCGATATCATTTACGTCGAGCTGATGCTTGAGACTCCAAAAGAGGGAAATGTTGTTTTTAATAAACCTATACCAAATGATATCGTTATCGTAGCNGCTGGAAACAAGAACCAGTTATTGATTGATGAGGGAGAGACAAGCTATAAAAAATTGCCGGTAGGAAATTACAAACTTGATTCAGAATTGTACGTGATACGTAATAACGAATTTANAATTCAACACAGGAGAACAACTAAATCATCTCCGGTTTTTTTTCCTAGAAGAGAGATACAGGTCAAAAGTGAATTTTTCCTTAAGCGAAGAAATCTTTACCTTCAATTAATAGGTGGCGGAGTCTTATATCGATCCTTTTTAACTGGCTGGTCTTCCTACCTTTACAATCAATACAGTACGAATATTNATAANGCAGACGAAAGACATCGAAGAATTGACAATTTAGATAAACAGAAACCTATTATTGATGTTGTATCAACAGCTATTTTTTTTCCAGCAATATATTATCACGCGAAGCATCTTGAAATGGAACGATGGTTAAAAAATTAATCCTTTCAATCTTTATTCCTTTAATGGTATTTATTTTTAGTTGTGAAGACGCAAAAAGAGATTGGGATAACCCTTACGATCCAAGGAGTAATCGGTCCTTATGGACACCTGATAGCTTAAAAATAGTGCAAAAATCTGAAAATGAAATTCAACTTTCTTGGCTTAGAAGGGGTAGAGATTTTGATGGTTTTATTATTGATAAAAAGATTGGCNCTGGTGATTGGCTTGATAGTGTCGCTGTTCTTTGGGACTCAACTTTTTCATGGATAGACACGCTAGATCTAAAAGATCTAGTTTTAAACCCTTATTTATACAAATATCGAATTTATGCTTACGCTGATACTAATACTTCATTGAAAAAAATAGATCAATTTCAGCCAACAATTCCCGGCCCACCTGGATCTTTATCAATTTCAAATATTACNTATACTCATATACCCAAAAAGACATTATCTATTAGCTGGCAGCAATCCTTAGATTTGGATTTTCACTCCTATAATATTCATCATGCATTTTCTGAAAATGGAACAAGGTCGTTATTTAGTTCAATTTATGATGTGGAAACAACTTCTCTGGATACCAACCAGTTTACAGTAAATAATGAGAATTGGTTTTGGGTTGAGATTGTAGATACTACAGGTCAGAAAACCTTAGGGAATGCATTTAGCATTCCTAGGGATCCTCCACCAACGCCATCATCTTTAGATAGTATTCATTATAATAATCAAAAGTTCATCTTCAAGTGGAGTAAGCCTATTGAAAATGACATTGACTATTTTAAAGTTCATCAGGTTAATATTAATGATACCTCTATCGTTACCTCATCTGCTCCTATTGAATCCAATAAAACAGAATTTGAATTCGATACAGAAGTAGACTTTGAGGGTTATTACTTATTAAGCACAATGGATGTATGGGGTAACGAGGCATTGAGTCAAATTCGTNGAGCTTCTTCCTTTCAAAAGATTGTTAAGCTTGACACTGTTACTGAAAATGGAGATGACATAATTATTATGAACTTAGGCCCTATATTACCATTTACTCGGACCCTTGCTGGTGTTAAGGCGTCCTTTCCTGTCTGGGTTCAAGGTGGAAAAAAGATCTTTTCATTTACAATTAATGGCGTTGGCCTGGTTACCGATCAAGATGGATCTAATTTGAGGACCATAAACGGTATTAAACCTCAAGACATATCATTCAATAGATCGCAATCACAGGCTCTCTTTATCGGCTCTGATGATGATATATACCTTATATATTTAAACGAAGATAAATCCGTACAAAGAATAACACAAAATCAAAACAATGAATGGTATTCTGATCCTGAATTTATTGATGGAGATTCTAAGATACTCTTCTCACAGCGCAAACATCTATCAAACAACAATATTGGAACGATAAATATTTACTACATGGATCTTGATGGTAAAAATGTGGTTCAGGTTAGCGATGCTGTTGATGAAGAAAAATTCGTCATGCCTAGACTGTCTCCTGCGGGCGATCAAATTATCTATCTTAACAAGCAAAAAGGAATGTATGAGTTAGACTTTCCTTTAGAAAAAAGGGGATCTTTAGTGCAAACGGATGGCGGGGACCCTATTTTTCCACATGCTACACCTTATTTTAGGAATATACGCTGGTCTCCCAATGGTGAGTATGCAATTATAACAGAAAAAAAATTCAACTCTACTTATAATTTATATCTTTATAAAAAAGAGGGAAATCCAAAGTTGAGATTATTTCAATCTGGTGCACGTTACGCTCAATGGAATGGNAATGAAGAGATTATATTTAAGTATGAATCGTCATCTGGATTTTACAGAAAAACTATTGATTCAATCTTTTCCGATGACCCAATTTTACTTTATGATTCTCCGTGGGTACAGCTACAGCCTAGACAGTAATATGGATCATAAAGAATTGAAAATTAGCGATTTTGATTTTTTAAAATCTTTAGATACTCGATGGAGAGATATGGATGCTATCCAGCACATTAACAATGCTACAATTTTAAGTTATTTTGAAACTGTGCGTGTAGCTTTTTTAAATGATCTAGGATTCAGTGTGGTGCGAAGACAAAGCAAGGGAGTTATTTTAGCTTCTATGAAAATCGATTACTTTAGTCAATTGTCTCATCCGTCTGCTATGAAAATAGGTTGCAGGATAGTAAGAATTGGAACTACAAGTTTTGATTTATGTTCAGCTATATTTTTCAATGGATTTGAAAAACCAGTTTCAGCTGGAACTTTCACTCTAGTTACTTTTAACTATACTAAGCAAAAAAGTATACCGATAACTGAATCTATAAAGGATTCATTTCAACCTTTCAAACCTTGATATAAAATTTTTTATTATCATGCTAGAATCTTTTAATAAAAAAGCAGCCATTAAAACTCTTCAAAGTATCGTAGGTAGAAAATATGTGATAACGACGAAATGGAGAAAACAAGCACACACCAAGGGATGGAGGTATGGNGAAGGAGATGCCATAGCAGTAGTTAAACCGGGTACCCTGATCGAAATGTGGAAGATACTTGAAGTTTGTCAAGCTATGGATCTCATTGTGATCATGCAAGCNGCTAATACAGGTTTAACAGGTGGTTCAACTCCCTTNGGAAATGATTACGATAGACCCATACTTATAATGAACACAATGAGAATAAATGACATTCATATTTTAGACGAAGGAAATCAAATAGTTGGTTTTGCTGGTAGCACCCTTTTTGAACTCGAGACCAAACTAAAAACGTATAATAGAGAGCCTCATTCGGTGATCGGTTCTTCTTGTATAGGTGCTTCAATTGTTGGCGGTGTGTGTAATAATTCAGGTGGAGCACTAGTTAAAAGAGGACCTGCTTATACTGAGCTATCCTTGTATGCTAAGATTGATTCTAATTCTAATCTTGTGCTTGTGAATGAACTTGGTATCAATTTAGGCAATGAGCCTGAGGAAATATTAAAAAATTTAGAATTGAAATCATACACCAAGAATGATGTGATTTTTAATGAAAAATTAGCATCTGATAATGAATACAGTGCTAGGATTCGCAACGTTGAAGCTAAAACCCCAGCTCGATTCAATGCAGATACTAGGCGCTTAAATGGTGCATCTGGATGCGCTGGAAAAGTTGTCGTATTTGCTGTCAGACTAGATACATACCCAGTTCCAAAAGNCAATCAAGTGTTCTACCTTGGGACAAATAACCCCCACATTTTAGGCAAGATTAGGAAACATATATTATCTTCATTCAAAAACCTTCCAGTATCNGGTGAGTATTTACATAAAGATTGCTACGATGCGGCTAAAAAATACAGCAAGGACACTTTTATAGCGATAGATCGAATGGGTCCCAGTTTTATTCCTAAGCTATTTGAATTCAAACGAAGAGTTGACCTTATAGCAAAAAAGATTAAAATTTTACCTGATAGCTTTTCAGATCAGTTGATGCAATTATTAAGCTGGTTTTGGCCCAATCATCTACCAAAAAGAATGGAGGATTTCCGAANAAAATTCAATCACTACTGGATAATTGAAATGTCAGATGATGGTATACTGGAAGCGGATACTTTTTTTAGTGAATTCTTTTCTCAAAATGAGGGATCCTTTTTTAAATGTACAGAAGAAGAAGCTAAAAAAGCCATAACCCATAGATTTGTTGCAGCTGGCTCTATTGGTCGATATCATGCAATCAATAAATCTAGATTAGGAGCAATGCTCTCTATGGATATTGCTCTGCCTCGAAATGATAAAAATTGGTTTGAAGAGCTACCATCTGATATGAAAGACCTCTTTGATATGAAACTTTATTATGGACATCTTTTTTGTCACGTTCTTCATCAAAACTATATCCTAAAAAAAGGTGTTGATGAAGAAGAGGTGAAGAGCAAATTACTCAAATTTTATGAAGATAGAGGGGCGGAATATCCAGCTGAGCATAATGTAGGTCACGAGTATTACGCAAAGAAATCATTATCAGATTTCTACATGGAGCTTGATCCNACAAATAGTTTTAATCCAGGTATTGGACGCACAAGTAAGTTTAAATTTTGGAAGTGAAAGTAGAATAATTTATTAAAAATCAGTTTGTGCACTAACTCACGTACTGTTAGTATATTTAGGTCTATTTTTTTACCAAAGAATTTTAAAAAAACACACAAAAGCTATGAAGAAAAATATATTATTAACTTTATTTATAATGACAAATCTCACCTTTGCAGAAACAATAGGTAGAGTAATGAAGTCCAATGGAACGGTTCTTATTAAACCTATGGGTTCAAATTCATATACTGTTCAAGTAAAACCAGGTCAAGCGGTATCCAATGGCGATGCTATACGAGTTGGCGAATCAAGTTTTGCTGTAGTAATATTCCTTGATGACAAATCTGTGGTAAAAATACGNGAAAATACCGATTTTCAATTTGTTGAGACTTCAAACACCAGGAGTCTTATTATTGATCAAGGCACTACTCTTCATAATGTAAATAAAGAAAATAGAAAAAAGACTTATCGAGTAGAAACACCNGTATCGGTAGCATCGGTTAAGGGTACAGAGTTTTCTTCTTTTCATGATGCTGTATCTGGCGTAGATAAATTTGTTGGAAAAAGTGGTAATTTTGAGGTTCTTAACAGTATCAGTGGAGCTATTGTAAATGTTGGACCAGGTCAAAAAGCTGTTTCAAATGCGTTAGGCCAATTGATTCCTGCGCCAGCTGAGCCAGGTGATTTCCCAGATGATCCAGATGGTGAATCAACACCAGATGAGACCAAAGAACAGCAGGAGATCAATGAAGAGCCTAGAAATCAAAGACAGCAACAGCAACAGCAACCACAGCAGCANCANCAACAACAACAAAGACAGCAGCAACGAACGCAGCGNTCTCAGNCAAATAGTCAAAACCCTAGACCTGAGCCCACACGTGATCCCGTAGAAAAAACAGNANCCCAATCACCTCCCAAGAAACCCTTTAATATGGGTTTGGCTGTTGGATCTGCAACTATCAATGATACTATATATAATCAGGTAGCGTTACGACCAGAATTTTCATTTGGTAAATTAGGTATTGGACTTGATCTTGTACTTTATATTGATAATGAAGGCAATGTGAGAAAAGACGAATGGGATGAGGCCTCTGATTTTATTGACAAACTCCTCTACATCAGATGGGGTCAAAAATCTGACCCATTTTGGTTAAAGTGGGGATCGCTTAACAATGTCACTTTAGGCTATGGTGGTCTTCTAAGTGGTTATTCAAATATGATGGAATTTCCATCNGTTCGCAAAGTTGGCATCAATACCGGCATATCTTTTGGTAGCTTTGGGACTGAGCTTTTTCTTTCAAATATGAAAGATTTTTCACGCGGTGGAACGTTACTTGGATTGCGCGGAACATATACCGTATCAGAGAATATTCCACTGACGGTTGGTTTGAATTTTGTTCAAGATATGAATCAATTTTCAGGATTGAAAGATAAAGATGGAGATGGATATCCAGATATGTTTGACGATTTTCCTGATAACGATAATCTTTGGAATGATACCGATAAAGATGGTATACCTGATTTAAATGGTGGGAAAAAAGCTCCAGAAGGTGGATGGGACATTGATGGTGATGGAAATAATATTTTAGATTCACAACAGTCTGANATCAAACTTAAACCTGAACCCTTTAAAAGTAGTAATAGCGAAGCTGTTGCATATGGTTTTGGCTTTGATATTGGTTATCCTGTGATTAGCAGTAAGATATTGAGTCTTGAAGTCTACTCTGAGTATAATCAATTGAATTTCTCTGAATCTACAGGTGATACAACTTACTTCAAGAGGTCAAAATTAGATGGCTATGGAATTACGGTACCAGGGTTAAGGGCTAGCTTATTTGGTTTTTTAAATATGAGTTTTGAATATCGAATCAAAGATGGCTACTTCGTACCTCAATTTTTTGATGGAAGTTATGATTTATCCAGAGTAACGGTTCAAACCACCAATCAAGGTGTTCTTGTGAGAACGAAAGATCAAATTATATTTTCCGACCCCTCTTCTAATCAAGGCACTCAGGGGATGTTTGGATCTGCATCTGCAAACCTATTCAATCTACTAACTTTCAACGCATCTTATGCAAATATGAAGGCGGATACGACGGAGTTTAACAGTTTTAATGCCCTACTAAACCTTAATGCAGATAACATTCCTAAATTGAGTGTCGCGCAAGCATATTATCAAAGAAATAACGATAAAAACCCTTTTGATTTTGGCAATCCATCCATCAACACAGTTTTTGGTTACAAAGTGGGTTATTCTGTGAGTGAAGGTGTTAATATCATTTGGGATTTTAGACAATATTACCGAGATAGCGGCATTCCTGGTGCAGACCTAGAACCTGTAAAGCAAACTACAATTGAAACTGCATTTGATTTTTAGTGAATAAAGAGATAAAAACAGTTTATAGATACGATTCTGGTGGGTCTGGTTTTAAAAAAGCAGCAATTTTTTTAATAACCCTTTCAGCTTTACTTGCTATTTTTGGAGTATTTTGGATTTTATCATTAACTGAATGAAGAGCTATATGAACATTTCAATTATATATTGCAATTCCTGAAATTATCTACCAAGAGCTTCCAGTATGGCAAGCAAGATTCTAGATAAATATGGTAATTCTGTTGAACAATTATCATTAGTTCCATCCTCTGGTGGGGTATATGATGTTATTAAGAATGGCACCCTTATCTACTCTAAAAAGAAACAAGGTCGCTTTCCTGAATTAGAGGAAATTTATGAACTGCTTGAGTCATAAACTTTTCTCGTTACTTATTTTAACATCTTTTGTTGTAGCTCAAAATGATGATATTATTGAGCTTACTAAGCATATTGGCTTTACCCTTGACGCAGAGGAAAACAAATATTATGAGGTTTTTAAAGAAATTTCAAATTTTGAAAGCGCTCAGTTCTTTCAAATTGAAAAAGATATTATTGAATCTCGCATCTCCTATTTAGAGTTTACTCGAGTTAAGATTTCACGTAAGCGCTTTGATCTGCAAACATTTGTTGATCTGCAGCTACGATTAAATATGATGCCACCAATAACTGATGAAATTCGTGAATCTTATCGTAAAAATCTTACATATCTAAGAACAAAAGATATTTTGAACAATATTCCTGTTGGGCAATTTGTTGAAGTGAATCATGTGAATGGAAAAAAGATAAAGGGTACTTTACTTAATTTCTCAAAGGATCGACTTTACATTCAAACGCCTGTCAATGTTAAGCTCATTAAAATAACCTCAATGGAGCGTATTACTTTTCGTGAGAAGATAATAGATAGGCCCGAGTTGCAAAAATATATTTACTTTGGATCAGCGTTTATTGGAACTCTCGCAATGGAGGTTTGGAATCAGCAAACGAACCCTATTTGGGGATATCGTTGGCATTATAGACTAATTGGAGCTATTTTTGGTCTGCTTGCTGGTGCGGAAGTGTACGATACTTCTATGATTTTATTATCAAAGAAAACTAAGTTTGGTTTGTCATCAGAAGAATTAGAGAAGCTTAACCGATAATAATCGATACCTATGGATAAGAGCGAAAAACAATTTAAAAAAGAATACCTTGAAGAAAAACTCCATCTCATAGGAGAGCGTCTCAACGATGCCTATGGACAACCTCTTTTAGATGAACTTATCACGCGTATGGAGCGGACGGTTTCACATTTTAATGAGGAGGTTGACTTCATTCTAGAAAGCATACAAAGCCGTACCCAGAACCAGCATTACAAGCTAGCTACATTGCGCGGTGAAGACCCTGTCAGGAAAGCCATTGAAAAAGATGCTTCCCTAGAGGTTGATGCAGAATCATCCGATTCAAACTCTCCTTCCTCCGAATCGCCACCCAAGGAAGAAAAGAAAGGCCGACTTTCCTTTTTAAAGCGCAAAAAGAAGACAAAATAATCTGGAAGATTTCCGAAACCTCATCTTAGCTTGCTTCTCGTCAATAAATACATCTAGATTTACATCTATTATTTATTGATATTATGTCATATCAGATCCTCTCATTAAAATACAGACCACAAACCTTTGCCGATTTAGCTGGACAAGATCACGTAGCAAAAACCTTAGTTAATGCCTTTGAGAAAGATAGGGTATCTCAAGCCTATGTCTTAACTGGTCCCCGGGGTGTAGGAAAAACAACTACTGCAAGAGTTATTGCCAAAGCTCTGAATTGCCTAAAGGATGACAAGGGTAATCCCTGCAATGATTGCACCTCCTGCAACGAAATCACGAATGGAAGAAA
The DNA here is from genome assembly GCA_002724475.1 of Fidelibacterota bacterium. Lineage (GTDB taxonomy): Bacteria > Fidelibacterota > Marinisomatia > Marinisomatales > TCS55 > TMED108. The sequence goes on from PBOO01000056.1 coordinate 33,857, forward strand.
TTTAGATGTACTGGAGATTGATGGCGCTTCAAATAGAGGTATTGAGGAAATTAGGAATCTGCGAGAGCAGATCAAGTATGCCCCAATGAATGCAGCATACAAAATCTTTATTATTGATGAGGTTCACATGTTGACAAACCAGGCATTCAATGCCTTACTTCGAACTCTCGAAGAGCCTCCAGAGCATGGTAAATTCATCCTAGCGACCACTGATATCCACAAAGTTCCTTCTACAATAATATCAAGATGTCAGAGATTTGATTTTAATCGGATCAATGAAGCTGTTATAGCAAAGCATCTTTCTAAAATCATCGAACTTGAGAATATAAATATCGACAGCGAATCTTTGTACGCAATAAGCAGTAAGGCTGATGGCAGTATGCGCGATGCTTTAAGCATTCTTGATCAAGTTATAGCTTTTGCTGGGGATAAGATAAGCTATGATAATGTATCGGAAATCATCGGAGTTATTCCCATTGACATTTACTTTAAATTTACTGGTGCGCTAAAATCAAAGAATTATCCTCAAATGTTTGAAGTACTAATGATCGTACGATCTTCCTCCTTTCAGCTTGATGATTTTTTAGATGGTTTATGCGCTCATTTAAGAAATTATTTGTTGTTTTTAACCCCTAAGGGAGACACACTGCTCTCCATCAATGATACTCACAGAGAGCAATACTCAGCGAGCGCTGATGGGTGGGATCTAAAAGATATTTTGCGTATCATTAACGAAGTCAACAAATTTAGATATACGGTTAAAAATTCTCATCAACCATTGATTGGCTTCGAAACCCTTTCATTGAAATTAATGGAAATGGATAATTCAATTTCTATTTCTGAATTAATAAAAAGCGATGGCCATTCAACACAAAAAAAGATCAAAAATCAACCTCCGGTTAAAGAAGATCAACCTGCACCTACCCAAGACATTAAAGAGACGGTTAAAGCGGAAACCAATGAAAAAACTAAAACCCAAGAAACGAATGAGTCGAACAAGGATGAGCCTAAGGTTACAATGGAGGCTCAAGAAAGTGGCAATTCTTTTTTTAATGATCTTTCAGCGAAATGGAGTGATTTTGTCAGTAGCATAAATTCTCAAAGACCATCTTTGGGGTCAACCCTAGATCACTCAACTCCAATTTCATTGGATCAGAAAACTGTTTTTGTAAAGGTGAGCGGCCTCCCTGAATTTAGCGTTAATAATTTGAATCATAACAAATCTTTCATTGAAGAGTCGTTATCNAAATTCTATGAAAGAGACCTCATGTTGAATTTTTCTTGGGATAAAGACAGTTCTCAGGATGCTTTATCTTCCAGCGAAGCTCCTAAAATGATGGANGATAGCAAAAGCGCAGATAAAATTGTTGAATCAATTATCGAAGAATTTGATGGAGAAATATTAAGGTAAAAATATGTTTAATAAATCAAATATGCTTGGAATGTTGAAGCAGGCTCAGCAAGCCAAAAAACAATTAAAAAAAGTACAAAAAGAGATTAATCGAATGGTCTTCAAAGGTTCCTCTGAGGATGAATCTGTTGTTGTTACCGTTAATGGAAAATTAGAGATAACTAATGTTGAATTGAGTGATTATTTCTCAAGTTGTGATTCCCGCCAGCAGACACTATTGATCAAAACTGCTGTTAATAATGCAATTGCTAGTGCCCAGAAAACCACTCAAGAAAAAATGAATTCTGCTACTGGTGGCATGCTGGGTGATATGAATATACCTGGGCTGTAATTTGAATTCTTTTCCAGATTCACTAAACGATTTAATCGATGAATTTTCACGTTTTCCAGGAATCGGTCGTAAAACAGCCCAAAGAATGGCTTTTTATGTTCTGAATTCTAATGATAACCTTGCCAATGATCTTTCAAATTCAATCTTAACCCTAAAATCTAAAATTCGTTTTTGTGAAAAATGTTACGGTATCAGCGAAGACAAACTTTGCATGATTTGTTCTAATCCTAGAAGAGATAGTTCAACTATTTGTGTAGTTGAAAACCCTGCCGATATTTACACGTTTGAAAAGACAAGCATTTTTAAAGGTCTTTACCATGTCCTTGGAGGGGTATTGTCACCATTGGATGGTATAGGCCCTGATCAATTGGAAATTAAATCATTATTAGAAAGAGTTGAGCCTGAGAATGAAGTTTTGGTGGCAACAAATGCCACTATTGAAGGCGAGGCTACCTGTCTTTACCTTGCAAATTTACTAGAAGAGAGAGCAGTTAAGGTTACAAGATTAGCAAGAGGATTACCGATGGGTGGAGATTTAGAATTTGTGGATGACGCTACAATTATGCGAGCGATTGAAGATAGATCTGCGATTTAATGACCATTCCCAACATACTTACTGTTTTTAGAATACTTTTAACCCCATTCTTTATATTTTTTCTTTTCAATGAATCAGAATCATCAGGTGTTTATTCGCTTATTATATTTACTGTCGCCTCCTTTACAGATGCCTATGATGGTTATTATGCTAGAAAATACAATGCCGTTTCCGAGTCTGGTAAATTTTTAGACCCGCTAGCTGATAAGATTTTAGCTTCTTCAGCCTTTATATCATTTGCGGTATTAGGTTTAATAGATATTTGGATGGTTGCAATCATTATCTTAAGAGATCTCTTTGTAACGTTGTTAAGAATGAGAATGAAGAAAGGCGGCGAATCTTTAGTTACTAGCAATATTGCAAAGTCAAAAACTGCTGCTCAGTTAATTACAATAATATTTACATTAATATATCTATCCATTAATAACTCAACCGTACCAATCCTTGATAACCTATCTGGTCAAATTGATCAATTCAATCTAGTTTACAATTTAACGTTTATAGTTTCATTATTTACGGTCTTCACTGGATACATGTATGTAAAGGATAATTTTACAGTAATAAAAAAAATTATCTTTAAATGAAATTTTTTTCTGATTTTTTTGTAACTGTTTTTTATATTGGCAGGATTCCTTTAGCTCCTGGAACTTTTTCAAGCCTTTTTTCAGTAATTATCTGGTTTATTCTCTTTAAAGCTGCAAATCCAATTTTTTTAGTAATTTTAACAATTATATTGTTTTTTCTAGGTGTACTAGCTTGCGAGCATGATAATAAATATTCTAATAAGCACGATCCATCTTATATTGTAATCGATGAATTTGTAGGGCAGTGGATCGTTTTTCTTTTTATCCCTGTTAATCCACTTAACGCATTAATTGGATTTATTTTATTTAGATTTTTTGACATTAGTAAGATCGGACCAGTCGGATATTTTGAGCGAATGCCTGGCGGTTGGGGTGTTATGGCTGATGATGTAGTAGCTGGAGTGCTATCGCTTATGATACTTTTTGGTCTTCAATCATTCTTACCATGAAAATTGGTGTTTTAACTATTGGCGCTGAATTGCTTAATGGCTCAAGGATTGATACCAATGCAAGCTGGATAGCCAATGCAGTAATTCATAAGGGTGGTTCTGTTGTTTTTAAGATGAGCGTACCGGATAGCGAATCAAAAATTATTAAAGCATTGAACTTTTTACTTTCCCAATCAATTGATATGTTAATCGTCACAGGAGGNCTTGGGCCAACTCATGACGATATAACAGCTGAGACGCTCTATAGCTATTTTAATGATGAACCCATTTTTGATGATGATTATTGGGATTTATTAGTTAAAAGATTTGAGAAAAGAGGATTTGAAGTTTCCAAACTAAATCGCTCACAGGCTTTAAAACCTTTAAGAGGTGAATTAATTAATAACCCCATTGGAACAGCCAGGGGGTTATTATTTAAAAAAGAAAAAAAAGATGTTTTCGTTCTTCCGGGTGTTCCAAGAGAAATGCAATCAATGATGGAAGAATCTGTCTTTCCATTGATTAAAAAAAGGTCTAAAGGGAAAATCTTTTCATGCACTCTTAGAACTACTGGAATTCCAGAATCTTCTCTTTATGATAAACTCATCCATACAATTAACAATAATCAAGAGGCTGAACTTGCATTCTTGCCAAGTTATTTAGGTGTTGATATTCGAATATCAAGCGATAAAGAGGATGTTTATAATATTTTTTTTAATGAAATTAAAAACCACGTTCATGAGTTCATATATACGGATGAAGACGTAGAACTTGAACATGTTGTCGTAAAACTTCTTAATGATAAGAAATTGTCAATCTCAACAGCTGAATCTTGTACCGGCGGATTAATTGGTGATAGAATTACTAATGTTCCTGGTGCATCGCAAGCTTTACGGGGCGGTATTATTGCGTATAGCAATGAAGTAAAGACAGATCAGTTATCTGTTAATGAAAAAACTTTAGAAAAATTTGGAGCAGTCAGTGAACAAACTGCCGCTGAAATGGCTATAGGTGTCAAAAAACTATTCTCAACTGATGTTGGTGTCTCTACAACTGGTATTGCTGGCCCTTCAGGTGGAACAAAAGAGAAGCCAGTTGGTTTAGTTTACTGCGGCATATCAATCAATGATAAAACACTAACTTTTAAGAATAATTTTAAATCAGATCGTAAGATCAATAAAATGATAACAAGCCAAGTTGTATTAAATATCATTCGTAAGGAATTAACAAAAATTTGACAATATATCAAGTCAGTCCTTCCCAATTTTTTTATTATATATTAGTTTAGTGGTATATCTATTTATCAAAAATTTATAAATAACAGGTAATTATAGCATGTCCGATACAACCAACAAAAAATCAAAAGCACTAGAAATAGCTATTTCTCAAGTAGATAAGCAATACGGAAAAGGTTCAATCATGCATCTTGACCAAGACCAGCCGCTTTCATTTCAGAAAAGCATATCGACCGGCTGTCTATCCTTAGATGTAGCTTTGGGCGTAGGCGGTGTACCCAGAGGNAGGGTAATTGAGATCTACGGTCCTGAAAGCTCTGGTAAAACTACTCTCGCATTGCATATCATCGCCGAAGCTCAAAAATCAGGTGGATATGCCGCATTTATTGATGCAGAACATGCTTTAGATCCGGTTTGGGCAGAAAAATTAGGTGTAAATATAAAAGAATTACTTGTTTCTCAACCGGATCATGGTGAGCAAGCATTGGAAATCACAGAAACGCTTGTTAGGAGCGGAGCGTTAGATATTATCGTAGTTGATTCTGCCGCTGCACTAGTTCCCAGGGCTGAGCTGGAAGGAGAAATGGGTGATACCCATGTTGGTCTTCAGGCAAGATTAATGTCTCAAGCATTGAGAAAGCTGACAGGTACGGTAAGCAGATCGGGAACAGCTGTAATTTTCATAAATCAAATTCGTGAAAAAATTGGCGTTGTATATGGTAACCCAGAAACAACTCCAGGCGGAAGAGCGTTAAAGTTCTATACCTCAGTACGTATGGAAATTCGCAGAGTAACAACGATCAAAGATGGGCAGGATGCTGTTGGCAACAGAACTCGCGTTAAGGTTGTTAAGAATAAAGTTGCTCCACCATTTAAGCAAACAGAATTTGATATAATGTACAACCAGGGAATTTCTTACGAAGGAGATATTATTGATTTAGCCTTAAAAGCTGAAGTAGTACAAAAGATGGGCTCTTGGTTTTCTTATGGGGATAACAAAATTGGTCAAGGCAGGGAGAATGCTAAACAATTTCTAATTGATAACGAAAAAGAGAGAAATGAAATTGTCGAGAAAGTTAAAGCTTTCATTGGTGTAAGTGAAGAAAAGCCCAAGAAAAAGAGTGAATCATAAAATAATTAATATTAAGCGATCCTCGAGATACTCAGATCGCATTGTAGTTAGACTAGATAATAAAAACGTCTTCAGGATACCTGAGGACGTTTTTATTTTAAAGCCTTTACATATTGGTGATTCTATTTCAAGAAAAGAAATCGCCAGCTATGATAAAAAAATGAGGCGTCAGGAAGCAAAGGATGCAGCTTACAGACTGTTATCATTCCGTATGAGATCTACCTGGGAGATAAAAACAAAATTAAAGGATAAGTTTTTTACTGAAGAGGAAATTAATCATACTATAGATTCTCTTTTAAAATTAAACTACTTAAATGATAATGATTTTGCCTTTACCTTTGCCAAGGAAAAGATAAAGCTCAAGAAAATTGGGCCAAAACTTTTGAGGCTTGAATTAATAAAACGCGGGATCGATCAAGATCTATCAACTGAGGTCATAGATGATTGCTATAGTCATGATCTAGTTAATGATCTTATATGTTTTCACATTGATAAAAGGAAAATTGAAAAGAACGCGCTTCTTGAGAACAAGGAAAAGAAAAAATTAACAGACTTTCTAATGAGAAAAGGTTTTGATTGGCAATCTATTAGTACAGTTTATAGCGAATGGGGCTTGCTATAAAACCCCACTCGCTCAATGACTTCTATTTTTTATAAACTTTATGCTCCATTGAAAAATATTCATTTGTCATTTTTTTAAGGACACCCGATAGCATTATTATTGAAATTAAATTCGGAAATGTCATAAATCCTAGTGCGGCATCTCCAAATGCCCACATCGCTTCAAGAGTTGCAATCGCACCAATGAATACAAATGTAATATAGAAAACTCTGTAGACAGGGATGGCCTTTTCACCAAAAAGATATTCTGTAGATCTGTCGCCATAAAACGACCAACTAATTACAGTAGAGATAGCAAAGAGGAGCACCCCTATCGTTATAATCTTATCTCCATAAGGCATTAGCCATGATAGACCTTCTTTGAATGCGAATGAAGTAAGAAGACTCCCATTTAAAATTTCACCTGTAAAAGATGGATCTATTCTCGAGACATAAAATTCGGTATGTTGCCAAGCCCCAGTTGAAATAATAGTTAGACCAGTAAGAGTACAGATTATAATAGTATCAATAAATGGCTCTAAAAGAGCAACAACGCCTTCACGAACTGGATACTCTGTTTTTGCTGTAGAATGGGCGATGGGGGCACTTCCTTGGCCAGCTTCATTTGAATACAGGCCTCGCTTAACTCCCCAAAGCAATGTATTCATAAAGACAATTAATGTACCCCCAGCTACGCCACCAACTGCAGCTGGCGGATTGAATGCCATTGAAATGATTTTACCGAAACTCGCAGGAACATCTGTAATATTAGCTAGAAGTATCAAAATTGCTGATACAACATAGACTGCAGCCATAAATGGCGCTAAATAGGAAGTAACACTGCCAATGCGCTTAATACCTCCAATGATTACCAATGCAGCGATTCCAGCTATAAATAGGCCATTGATGATCTGTTGTACAGACACACTGTACCAATCTGTAATTTGATGCTTCACTGTTAAAAAGTGCTCGGTCCCAACAACTTGNGAAACCTCAGAATATAGCTGGTCTGATAAAGTAAAGGATTGAATTGCATTGCCTGTCGCAAAGGAGCATATTACTGCAAATCCAGCAAATATAATTGCAAGCCACCTCCATTGCTTTCCAAGTCCCTTTTCAATAGTGTACATTGGTCCACCAGCCGTCATTCCTTTGCTATTGAAATCTCTGTATTCAACAGCAAGTGTGCATTCAGCAAATTTAAGTGCCGAACCAAAAAAAGCAGTTATCCACATCCAAAATAGTGCTCCAGGTCCACCATAATATATTGCAGTTGCTACACCAGCAATATTTCCAATTCCAACTGTTGCCGATAGGGCAGTAGTGAGCGCTTGAAAATGATTTAGATCACCAGCCTCATTAGGGTTGTCATAATCACCACGAGTAACCCTTAGTCCGTGTTTTAAATATTTTATTTGGGGAAAGCCAAGATTAATTGTTGTAAAAATTCCTGTTCCTAATAAAGCAACCACCATAAGTGGGACTAGGCTAAATCTTGGGAATGACCAAATCGCCTCAAAAAAGCTTACTCCAAATACAGATAAAAGGAGGATTACAGCTCCAAAAAATATTAATGCACCATTTCTTTTGCTCATTGTATATAAATCCTGTTTATAAAATTAAAAAGTGATGTAAAGATTAGAAATTGTTCATCAAAAAATCAATCTATGATATTGTAAATTTATAAAAGAGTTATAATATAAAATTACATTATGAGTAAAATATGTGGAATAGATGAAGTTGGAAGAGGTCCTTTGGCTGGTCCGGTTATTAGTGCTGCAGTAATTTTGCCTACAAATCACAAAATAAGCGGCCTGGCGGATTCAAAAAAAATTTCTCAAAAGAAAAGAGAGATGTTGTTTGATGAAATATTGTCTGTTGCTGACATAGGACTCGGTATAGTTTCCAGTAAAGTCATAGACAGAATAAATATTTTGCAGGCGACTTATAAGTCCATGATAAAGTCAGTTGAAAATCTAACCTTTATGCCAGATAAGATTTTAATTGATGGTTTTTCTGTGCCTACATCAAAATTTAAATCTGAAGGTGTTATAAAAGGAGATCAAAAAATTGAACAAATATCTGCAGCTTCTATTGTAGCAAAAGTTTGTAGAGATAGATTGATGAAAATGATCGATCCTGTATATCCAGATTTCGATTTTGACAATAATAAGGGTTATGGTACTAAAACCCACATAGAAGCTTTAAAAAGATTTAAGGCTACTTTAGTTCATAGAAAGTCCTTTTCTCCGGTAAAGTATAATCTACCGACAGCTACTATTGATGATGATAAAATCAATAATGAGAAAAAGAAACTGGTAGAAATTAACAATGAGATAAATAATTGGTTAAAGATAAGGGGTATAATATTGTAATATATCAAGATGAATGAGCGATTAAAAAAAGCATTATTAGAAATAAAATCTCTAGCGATCCTTGTTGTTATTATCTTAACAATTAAAGTTACCATATTTGAAATGTATATCGTTCCCACTGGTAGTATGGAAAATACCATTATGACTGGTGATTTTCTTGTAGGCAATAGATTTGTTTATGGAATGAATACACCAGATCGTATCGGAATTATGGATGCCAGCATCAATGTGCCATCGCTAAAGTTTCCATCCTTCAAAGAACCTAAAAGGGGTGATGTTATAATTTTTAAATTTCCTCGTGACACACGACAAAAATACGTAAAACGTTGCGTTGCCGGTCCTGGTGATCTGTTTGAAATAAAAGATAAGGTTATATATATTAATGGAGAAGTTTATGACCTACCAGTTGAGGGAAAATTTGTAATCCCAAATCTTCTAGATGAGTCTTACAAACAAAATGATATTTTTTTAACTGATAAAGGCAATAAAGATCAATATAAAAGCCTATCCATTCCAAAAAAGGGTGACACAATCAAAGTAGACAGTGAGAATTTACAATTACTGATACATGTCATGCTCCTTGATGGGCATAAGGTCACCATGATAAGCGGAGAAGAGGAATATCCTTTTACAATGAACGATCCAAACGAGCTATTTAGACGCAAAAGCATGTTTTGGTTTTTTAAGAGATCAAATCCGAATAAAATATTTTCTAATATTTCAAAAGACTATTTTCCAAGAGGTCGATTGCTTGTTCCCTGGCAAATTAGCAATAGACCTAGACCTGATAACTTACTAGTTGATAATATTCCAATTTCCGATATGGAATATTATGTAGTAAAAAAAGACTATTATTGGGCCATGGGCGACAATCGCGATGATAGCCTAGATTCTAGATATTGGGGCTTTATTCCTAGAGATTACATTCTAGGAGAGGCGCTTTTTTCTTGGTTTTCTATAAATTTAGATACTGGTTTTCCACGATTTAAGAGAATTGGAAATGTCATTCATTAAGGCTTGACTAGCTAAAATTTCGAATTGTATTTTGCTTATCTAATTTAACCGAACATATTCAAATGAAGAGACTATACCTATTTTTATTTTTTGTGCAGCTTGGATATTCACAAGATGATTCCTTATCCTTTAATCCTGATAGCTTAGAAACAGCAAATGTTTCAACTGACACTTTAAGTCAGGTTTCTGCAGAATCAATCAGCGAAGAGTCACCAGCAGTACTTGACCCTTCGATTCCGCTAACAATAGACGCTGGCTATAAGGGATTTCTATGGGGTAGCTCATTTCAAACTACTATTATTACCAATTTTACTAAAATAAATAAACCCGATACTTCATCGATGGTAAAATCATTTGTTGGTAATCTTGGACCTGATTCTGCTCATGTCCATTATTTCTTTGCTGATAGTGGATTTTGGAAGGTTGAGATTGATTTTGTTATTCATGATCTGTCTGTTGAAAAACAAGTTCAAACTTTTTTACGTCATGAAAAAAATATCTCAGAAGTCTATGGACCCCCATCTAAAATAAACCATAAAGAATCTGGAGTTTCCAGTGCCTACTCAAATCTTTTAGATCAGAGATTTTCAAATGCTTTTTATAGATCTTCATGGAAAGCTGAACCGGCGGTTATAGAGCTTTATTTAAATTCTTCAGTTTTACTACCAAAGTCAGATGTATCTATTTTTTCAGGCAATTACAGCATTCTGAAGCTGGTTTATTATAACCCTGATTATATGTATTCATCATCTCCAGCCCCACCAAGCCAAGAACTACCCTCTATATTTGAAATATACTAGTTATTTATAACTGATTACTTTGTCACACTTTGCCAGGATATCTGGATTTGTTCTTTTATTTATCAGTTGTTCTTCTAACTCAAGAATGGTTCGTTTTCATGAGTACTATCAGCCAAAAGATAAGATTCTAAGCCAATGCAGAGAAATTTTACTGTCCCTTGATTATGAGATCGATATGTTTTCTACTGAAAGCTATTCTTTAACTACTAAATCAATGCGTGTAAGAAAAACTTTAAGAAGATATGATTATGTTCTTTTTGTTCAAATAACTGATAAGGTCGAGGTTCACATATCTGCAAAAAGAAGTATATTTAGAAGAGGGTCGGAATCAAATATTGGTAAATACGATATTATTTTAGAGCAAACAGAAGATCGTCTTCCAATCGAAATTCAAAGAAAGATTTTTAAACCAATACAAAATGAATTCCAAAAAAATTTTAACAGAATCAATAAAATCTAATTTTATTAGAAAAATCTTTATTAATTTCACATTCTTGTTTTTAGTTTAGTGTATTAATTTTAAAATAATTCTATGAGTATTGATTTTAGTAAAAAAGAACAACGCGAAGGTTATCTTCAAAACAAACTTGACGATCTATTAGATGGTATTAACGCTTCNTATGGTCAATCATTGCTAGATGAGTTAATGATTCGCCTTGAGGCAACGATTGATGATTTCAACAAAGAAGTTGATGATCTGATGGATTCGCTTAAGAAAAGTTCCGATGAAAAAGAAAAGCTTTTGCAGCAGATTAAGTCTGGTGAGATGGAAAAAACTGTTGAGCCTAGCTCTTCAGACGACATCAATGAAGGCTCAACGACTGAAAAGACTGAATTAAGCGAATGGGAAAAAAGATTAGAAGGTATAAGTTAATTAGAGGAAAAGATGAGTATTAAGGATAAAATAATTTTTGGTTTATTAGGTGTGTTAGTTGTTGCCGGAGTATACTTCCAGCTTATGGCTGATGATATGAAATCTCGTATGAGTGAACTTAATGTTAAAGATACTGAACATCTCGATGTTATAGATAAAGAATTTCGTGAGGGGTTAAGGCAGTTTGATTTAAAATTTGAAGGTAGAGGTAAACACATTCGTAAGGCGCAGGAGGATATTGTTTCAAATACGGATCTAATAAATGTTAAAGCAACTGAATTATCCGATAACATCGAAGAAGTTCAATACAACCTTGACGAATACGGTAGGGTAACAAACAAAAAAATTGACAGAACAAATAATGATGTAGCTGATCTTCAAGATAGTTTTGATAGTCAAAGACGACTAACTGGTCGTAAAATTTCTGACCTTGAACAAACACTTACTCAAGTTCAAAATCAACTTAAAGAATTACTAGACCCAGAAAAGAAGAAGAAGTAAAAATAATCGTTAGATTGTAAAAAAGGTCGCTATTTGCGACCTTTTTTTTTGATATTAGGTTATTAGTCCTAAAATATCATTTCCCATCATTTTAATTTGGATTCATCACCCGCATTAATTGCACTAAAATTCTTAACTAGTGGACATTCATTACTAAATACAATAAATACATATAAAGCTTTAATTAAAGTAATATATATCTATTTATTATTGAATATAGAAAGAATATATAAATTTAATTATTATTGGGATAGAAAAGAAAATGGGGTAGTGTTCACAAAGACCTCGGAACTGAGTGAACGCCTACCCCTTCCACATACCAAAGGTACCAAGCCAGCACCTTGATAGGTTAAAGTAAAAGTTTAACAATTACAAAAGCAAGTTTTTTTATAATTATATTATTAATAAAAAAAGTTGAAAATTTAGATATATGTGCCGGAGGGGGGACTCGAACCCCCACACCTTTCGATACGCGAGTTTGAGTCGCGCGCGTCTACCAATTCCGCCACCCCGGCATTAAATACTTTTGAGAGGAACTTTAAATTATTAGCCTTTTAAGAAATAAGTCAAGCACAGAGAATTGTTTAAATGGTCAAAATTAAACTATATTCTAATTATATGGATTCAAGTTTTGCTTTAATCCTGTCGTATTTTAAAGGAGAGAATCATGATAACACCTAAGCATTTAATTGATAACGCAGAAAAACATTCTGACAAGATAGCTTTGTCTTATAAAAATTCATCTGATGAATGGATTTCTCAAACTTGGTCTGAATTCTACAACTCAGTTCAATCTATATCTAAGTCACTCATAGCTAGTGGCATTGAAAAGAATGATAAAGTTAGTATTTATAGTTACAATCGTAGAGAATGGGTTGAATGTTATGCTGCAACTCAGCTAATAAACTCCGCTGCAGTAGGTGTATATCATACCTGCTCCTCGAGCGAAGTTGAATGGATCGTAAATAATTCTGATTCTAAAATTATTTTTGTTGGCAATAATCCTGGAGATAATGGCGAAAAGGATAAGATGCCAGTGCATAGACTTAATCATATTCTAGATAAATTGAGCGCAGTTGAGACCGTTGTTTTGCTTGATGGTATTGAAAAAATTGATGGTGATAAAATTATTACTTGGGAAGAATTTATTGATAAAGGAAAAAGGATTGAATTAGATAATGTGATGAGTAGAATGGAAACTATAAATGATGATGATACAGCTTCAATCATTTATACATCTGGAACAACTGGTAATCCCAAAGGTGTTGAATTGACGTATAAGAATTTTGAATTTGAACTAGATTGTTTGATCTCTTTTTTGAAATACGACCAAGGAGATAAGTTTATTTCATGGTTGCCAGGAGCTCATGTTTTTGGTCAGGCTTTAGATAATCACTATTGGATTAGAACAGCTATGCATATGTATATAGCTGATAATCCATTAAATACTGTTGACATAGCAAAGGAACTTCAACCGCGACTATTTATTTCAGTGCCAAGAATTTATGAGAAAGTTTTTTCAAACCTAAAATCAGCAATAGAATCTAAAGCTATACTAAAAATTGGTTTAAAAATACCTGGATTGAAAAATGTATTTAAGAAGAAGTTGCAAGCTGCTGCTGGCTTCGGAAATTTAAAATTCGCTATATCTGGAGCAGCGCCCATCAATCCTGAGATTTTATCATTTTTTCAATCACTAGATATACCTTTATACGAAGGTTGGGGATTAACTGAAACTACAGCGGGTGCTACTCTTAATTATTGGAATGAGAATAACAAAATAGGTTCAGTGGGAAAGGTCTTTCCAAACACTGATATAAAAGTGGCCGAAGATGGCGAGTTGTTATTGCGAGGAGCAAATATTATGAAAGGG
>PBOO01000057.1 GCA_002724475.1 Fidelibacterota bacterium
GATTAATGGAAGGGTATGCGCTTCAAAATGGTAGCCGGATGGCCTATCCCGTGATATTTACAATTAACGGAGAAATACTTCATAGTAATGTTTACGATAACGTAATGAAATCTGGAGACCTTGCCTTAAATGATTCTGGCGCTGAGTCACCTCTTCACTATGCTAGCGACATTACAAGAACCTTTCCTGTGAGCGGTAGATTTACGCCCATACAAAAAGATATCTATGATCTTGTATATGAAATGCAACAAACAGCTCTTGAATTTTGCAAACCTAAAACCTCATACAAGGATGCTCATCTTGCTGCAGCTAAAAAAGCTGTTATGGGTTTAACTGAGTTAGGGCTAATGAGCGGAGACCCAGAAGAAGCAGTATCGAAGGGTGCGCATGCTTTATTTTTCCCCCATGGGCTTGGGCATATGCTTGGGTTGGATGTCCACGATATGGAGGGACTGGGTGAAGACCTCGTTGGATACGATGATAAAAATCAAAGAAGCGATCAGTTTGGCTTGGCCTACCTTCGATTCTCAAAAGATCTTGAACCTGGCTTTGTACTGACAGTAGAACCTGGTATCTATTTCATATCTCATTTAATTGACCAATGGAAAGCTGACAATAAACTCAGTGAACACATAAATTATGCTGAGGTTGAAAAGTTCAAAGGCTTTGGAGGTATTCGCATTGAGGATAATATAGCAATATCCGATAAAGGATACAGTGTTCTTGGACCACACATTCCAAAGACAACAGAGGAAATTGAAGACATCATGCAATCATGATAAAACTTCTTTGTCTGTTTTCACCCCTAATTTATCTTTTCAGTAATAGCCTAGTTAGTATTTATTATTTCAAGCAACTACTTCGCAACTAAGTTGCGATAAAATCATGAGTGATGTTTTTAAAAATCCACCTCCCGCCTTCAGCAATGATTATGTTTTCGATATAATAAAAAAGCACTTTGATATTAGTCCTTCTTTGACCCCATTGGTTAGTGATCGCGACCAAAACTTTAAAATCACTGAAGGAGAAAAATCGCACATCTTTAAAATAGCAAACTCAGCTGAATCAAGATCCGTTCTCGAAATGCAGAATAGTGCACTTAGTTACATATCGAAAAAAGATGATTCTATTGAAATACCTCAACCAGTTAAAACAATAGACGGTCATGATATTTTATCAATCGAAAGTACAAATACAAAATACCACGCCCGATTACTTACGTACGTTGATGGTGTATTTTTGAAGGACGTCAAGCCGACAAATGGGACGACTTTTTCCGTGGGTAAATTTTTAGGCTACCTTGATAAAGGCCTTGTTGGGTTCGACCACAGGGCCGCAAAAAGAGAATTCATTTGGGACGTATCACAAGTGTCTCTATTAGAATCTAATCTCACAAAGGACGACTTTGACCTAATAACTTTTTTTATCAATTCGTTTAAGCATGATATATCAAGCCTGATGAACGATTTTCCAAAAACAATTATTCATAACGATGGTAACGATCACAATATTTTAGTTGATTCTTGGAATAGAGTAAAGGGTATTATTGACTTTGGAGATATGATTCATTCCTTTCGCGTCATTGAGCCATCGGTTGCAATGGCATATATTGCGATTGAAGACAACAACTTTGAGTTAATCGCTTCTCTGATTAAAGGATACCATTCAATTGTACCTTTATCGATGGATGAGCTTAAAGCAGCAATTTATTTTATGTGTTTGCGAATGTGTGTTTCTATTACGATGTCTGCAAAACGAAAGATCTTATTTCCTGAAAATAAATATATTTCTATCTCAGAGGAAAATGCTCGAAAGTTTCTTATTAAAATGAGAGAGCAAGATATTCAAAATATGTCTCATGAATTGGTGGGTTATGTCAGATCTTAACCAAATCGCTGTTCAACGAAAAAAATATCTTAGCCCTTCATTTAGTCTATCTTATGAAACACCTCTTCACATTGTTAAGGGAGAAGCCCAGTATCTTTATGCATCAAATGGAGATCGCTATTTAGATGCTGTTAACAATATTCAGCATGTTGGTCATTGTCACCCTGTGGTTGTTCAAGCCGCTCAAAAGCAGTATGAAGTACTTAATACCAATACACGCTACCTAGACGCGACCATCGTTAATTACGCCAAAGCGTTAACTAATCATCTTCCCAAGGGTTTAGATGTGTGTTATTTTACTAATTCAGGGAGTGAGTCTAATGATCTTGCGCTTCGACTGGCTAGAACAGCAACAGGGTCAATGGAGACAATTGTGCTCGATGGTGCATACCATGGACACGTTTCTTCCCTCATTGAAGTGAGTCCATACAAACATAATGCTAAGGGAGGAACTGGTCCACCAGATTTTGTATACACCGTTCCAATGCCTGACACTTATCGTGGTAAATATCGCGGAAATAATGCAGGCAGAGAATACCTGCGTGAGTTGAAAAACATACTTGAGCAATTAAAAAAGAATAATAAAAAAATATCGGCGTTCATCGTAGAGCCTATTATGGGTTGCGGGGGACAGTTAATACTACCTAAGAATTTTTTAAAGGAGGCATTTGATCTTGTCAGAAACGCAGGAGGGATTTGCATCGCAGATGAGGTTCAAATTGGTTTTGGAAGAATGGGAACTAATTTTTGGGGGTTTGAAACTGAAAACGTTGTGCCAGATATTGTCACAATGGGTAAATCTATGGGCAATGGCCATCCATTATCTGCGGTTGTTACAACAAAAAAAATTGCAGACCTTTTTGATAATGGAATGGAGTATTTTAATTCCTTTGGAGGTAATCCTGTTTCCTGCGCTGTGGGACATGCCGTCCTGAATGTCATCAAGGATGAAGAGCTTCAAAAAAATGCTTTAGATGTTGGTCTTTACCTTAAAGAAAGATTGAACGATCTTAAAGAACAATTTCCAATTATTGGTGACGTAAGAGGAAGGGGTCTTTTTTTAGGTGTTGAGCTTGTGAAGAACGAAAATTTACTACCTGCAAAGACTGAAGCGCATAGTATTGTCAATCAAATGAAGGAAAATAATATTCTATTAAGTATTGATGGTCCTGACCATAACGTAATTAAGATAAAACCACCGCTTGTTTTCAATAAAGAAAACGCAGATGAATTGGTATTAACATTTTCAAAGGTTTTAAGTAATATTGCTAATGGATTTTAAGAAACTATCAAAACTTACCTTTTTAATATTTTTTGCAATGAGTTGTGAAAAATATGGAAAATACGAATGGGAAAATCCTTTAGTTTTTGAAAAAAATAAACTTCCTCCAAGAGCTAATTTTTTTTCATATGAATCTGTACGTTTGGCTGATCTTGGCGATCCTGGAAGGTCCTCCAATTTTATATCTTTGAATGGATTATGGAGTTTTAAACTATCAAATACCTTCAAAGAAAGCCCCAGCGATTTTCATGAAATGGGTTTTGATGTTAGCAAATGGAAGAAGATAAAAGTTCCAGGAAGCTGGGAGCTTCAAGGATGGTCCTACCCAATCTATCTTGATGAAGAATATCCTTTTAAAGCTGACCCGCCTTTTGTGCCCAAAAAGATGAATAGCGTAGGGTCTTACAAAAGAACGATAAANATACCTCAAAACTGGCTAAAAAAAGATGTTTTTCTCAGGTTTGGCAGTATTAGATCGGCGTGTTATGTTTGGNTGAATGGTAAGTATATAGGTTACTCTCAAGGCTCAAAGACTCCTACTGAATTTGATGTTACAGACCATATACAAGCCGGNCAAAACCAAATTGCTGTNAAGGTATTACGTTTTTCAGATGGATCGTATTTAGAAGGTCAAGATACATGGAGAATCAGTGGCCTTGAGCGGGANGTNTTCTTGTACGCGAGGAGTAAAGCACGAATCGAAGATTTTACTATTTCCTCATCACTCGATGAGANTTATGAGACAGGAAAATTTTNAATCGCGATCGATTTAATCAACCGATCGACNCTTTCAAAAAACTATTCANTCAGAGCTAAGTTGACCGATCCAAAAAGACGAAATCGAACGGTCTTTGATTTGAGGCANNCAATGGAAATCGATTCATCTGCTAGCACNTCTTTTGAGCGNAGTATTAGAAGAATAAAAACCTGGAGTGCTGAAAACCCATATTTGTACAGACTTCAGCTTTTCTTATANAATGACGATAAATTAATAGAGACACTGTCTCAGCAAGTAGGTTTCAGAAAAGTTGAAATTAAAGATGGAAAACTCCTTTTAAACGGAAAGCCTTTGATTATTCGCGGGGTAAACCGTCACGAATGGGACCCTGTAACTGGAAGAACAATATCTGAAGAGTCAATGGTTGAGGATATAAAATTAATGAAGCAGCACAATATTAATGCTGTTAGAGCATCCCATTACCCCAACCACGAACGCTGGTATGAGCTTTGTGATGAGTTTGGTATGTACGTTGTTGATGAAGCAAATATTGAAGCGCATGGAATGGGTTNNCACCCCAAGGGGTATGAATTTATCTCAAGCAATCCAGACTGGACCGATCAATGGCTTGATAGGGGAAATAGAATGTATGAAAGAGATAAAAACCACCCTTCAATAATAATGTGGTCAATGGGAAATGAGGCTGGAGACGGTACCAATTTTGANAAACTCTATAAGTTAATAAAATCAAAGGACAGCTCACGNCCAGTGGTNTATGAGCCCGCAAAAGATAAGCCTCATACAGATATAGTTTTTCCAATGTATAAAAGCGTGAATGATATCAGTGTGTTTGCNAATTCTAACCCATCNAAGCCGTTGATTTTATGTGAGTATGCTCATGCAATGGGCAACAGCGTAGGAAACTTAGTTGATTACTGGAAAGCTATTGACNCTCATGAATCTTTGCAAGGCGGATTCATATGGGATTGGGCCGATCAAGTCATTGCAAAAAAAGATTCAAAAGGANAGAATTTTTGGGGATACGGAGGTGACTTTGGAGGTGAGTTTGCTGAAAATGACTCCAATTTCTGCGCTAATGGATTGGTAGCAGCTGACAGGTCGCTAAATCCACATATTTACGAAGTAAAAAAGATTTNCCAGCCAATAAAATTCAAAGCAACAGATCTTAAAANAGGNAAAGTTCAGATNTCAAATAATTANAANTTTACAAATTTTGANAATCTTGATTTTACATGGAGAATTACAGGNGATGATAGAACAATTTCTTCTGGAAGATTGACTTCTTTAAATCTAAATCCGCAAGAGTCAAAAGAAATATTTTTTAACACTTCAAATATTGTTCAACGAGCAGGAGTGAGATATTTTTTAACTGTGGAGGCAAAAACTAGAAATTCAAAGCCGTTGGTTCCCAAAAAACATCTTGTCGCATGGGAGCAATTTGAGCTACCGCTTTATGTCCCTCTTTCAAAAAAAGAAACCAATGCACAGTTTAATCTAGTGTCTCAAGAAAATGATAGACTGATAGAGATTAAGTCAAATGATGTACATATTGTATTTAATAAAGAAACGGGCTTTCTTGAAAGTTATGAGGTTGGGCTGGTCAAATATTTAAAACAACCTATCGTATCGAACTTTTGGCGAGCTCCAAATGACAATGACCTTGGAAATGGGATGCCAAAGCGTACAGGTATTTGGAAAGATGCTGGTAAAAGAATGCAATTAANAGATATTGCCGTTTCNGAANTTNAAAACTCTNTACAAGTAAGCANNATTCACTTTGATAGCCTNAGNAGTACAACGATTTNTACNNAATATAAAATTTATAATGAAGGCGCAATTCNNCTTGATAGAAAAATCGAGATATTAGATAATACCTTACCAGAAATTCCACGAATAGGNGTTAAGCTTTCGATGTTGGGNTCATTCAATAATGTTACGTGGTTTGGTAGAGGGCCTCACGAATCATATTGGGATAGAAAGCAATCTGCNGCTATTGGCGTTTATTCTGGNNCTGTATGGGATCAAACCTATCNATACGTTAGGCCTCAAGAGACNGGAAACAAAACAGATGTTTTTTGGATGGCGGTTTTCAATGAAAAAAGGAATGGTCTGATGGCCGTTGGTTTACCATCATTTGATGGAAGCGTTCATAGATATCCTTACGATGATTTAGATTATTATCCTGGAGCTCAACGTCATGGCAAATTGGATGTAGTACCAAAAGACCATACAGATTGGTTGATTGATTTAAAGCAAATGGGAGTTGGGGGTGATAACAGCTGGGGAGCTAAACCAATGAAAAAATATACTATATATCCTGGTGTGTACAATCAATCTATGTTGCTCATTCCTTTTACGTCAAAAGCAGATTTNACAAAACTTTCTAAAAAGAGATTCTAATACCACTANACTAAGGAAAAACCAATGAACACCATTTCAATCATAACTTTCATTTTAGCCACTGGTTCNGTTGCCTTCTTTACTTACAGAATTGTTCAAAAAATGAAAAGATCAGATAACGCAACAGAGGAGTATTTTACTGGTGGTCGAGCTTTAACATGGCCTGTTGTTGCTGGATCGCTCCTTTTAACAAATTTATCCACTGAGCAGCTGGTTGGCTTAAATGGAGATGTATTTGGGGATAAAGCCTTAGTAGGATTAGCCTGGGAAGCTTTAGCAGCGTTTGCGATGATCGCAACGGCTTTGGTTTTTTTACCGCGTTATTTAGCTAGCGGNTTTACCACTACTCCAGCCTTTTTAGAAAAGAGATTTGACAAGACCACACGCTCAATGGTTTCAGGTCTATTTCTGTTTGGGTATGTGACGGTACTCTTACCGGTCGTCCTTTACACCGGATCTCTTGCTCTTGAGAGAATGTTTAATCTTGACTTNCCTCTTTGGATGATTATTCTACTCATTGGTGGCCTGGGAAGTGCTTANGCCATATTTGGCGGACTAAAGTCTGTTGCTGTAAGCGACACTATAAATGGAGTTGGTTTGCTGATAGGAGGTCTTGCTATCCCGTTTCTTGGATTGGCAGCACTGGGCGACGGGTCTTTCTTTGGAGGTTTATCAATTCTTTTGAACGACAAACCTGAGTATTTAGAAGTTTTAACGCGTAAAAATGTTGATGGTAATATTGTTTCCGTTCCATGGCCAACACTCTTTACTGGTATGATGTTCATTCAGATTTTTTATTGGTCGACAAATCAAGTAATCGTTCAACGTGCTATGGCAGCACGAAGCTTGGCNGAAGGCCAAAAAGGTGTCCTTTTTGCTTCGGCTATGAAATTAGTCGGTCCTTTGATGTTGTGTCTTCCTGGAATCATAGCTCTTCACATGACCGATCTTCCTATAGGTAGACAGGATCAGGTTTATGGAGCGCTCGTTCGATATGTGCTTCCAGATTGGTCGCTCGGTCTTTTTGCTGCAGTTTTAATGGGGTCAATCTTGAGCTCATTTAATTCTGGTTTAAATAGCGCCTCAACACTTTTTTCTTTGCAATTTTATAAAGGTTATATAAATCAAAATGCTACTCCTGATGAAATAGTAAAAACAGGTAAGCAATTTGGAATGCTACTAGCCGTATTGTCCATTGTGATAGCTCCACTTTTAGCGCAAACTCAATCCATATTCCAGTATTTGCAAAAAGTAAATGGATTATATAGTGTGCCCATCATTGGAATATTCTTGTTGGGTATTACTACAAAGCATGTTCCAGCTATAGCCGCTAAGGTTGGTATGGTGGTAGGTATGGCAATGTACGCATTCTTTTCTTTTGAGAATTTACATAACGTACCAGAATTCTTTGCTGATGGTAATGGAGATTTACACTGGCTACATGGATACTTTATAAGTTTTGTTTTTTCAGTGATAGTTATGCTTGCAATTGGCAAAATGAAACCCAAAACTGTTGAGGAGATTGCATTAAGCGATCAGCGAGAGCCAGCTCCAGTAGATATGACCCCATGGTCTGAATCAAAAAAGGTTTCAATCGGTATTATGAGCGCAACACTTGGGATCTATCTTTTATTGACAATGGTCGCACAATAATCTTTGCGAATTGATAGATTTAAAAAAATTAAGTTCACTATCTCCTGGGTCTGATTGGATTAAACTCAAAACAATTGAGGCTCATACAGGTGGAGAACCACTTAGAGTTATTCTTTCAGGATATCCCTCATTAAAAGGAAGAACAATACTTGATAAAAGAGAAGAGATAAATAAAGAATTTGACCACCTTCGAACCTCGCTTATGTGGGAACCCAGAGGTCATATTGATATGTACGGTGCGCTCTTAGTAGAGCCAGAAAAAACAACATCTGACATCGGAGTTATCTTTATGCATAATAGCGGATATTCAACCGGTTGCGGTCATGCGGTTATAGCTTTAACAAAAATAATCGTTGAAAGTGGAGCTGTGGAAATTAAAGATCCTGTTACCGAGATCGTTATGGATGTACCTTCTGGTCAAATCAAATCATTTGCAAAAATATCAAATAAAAAAGTTGAAAGTGTTTATTTTGAAAACGTACCCTCTTTTGTGCAAGAATTAGGAGCAATCATAGATGTTCCTTCACTTGGGAAGGTAGAATATGATCTAGCATTTGGCGGTGCTTTTTATGCAATAGTCGATATAAAACAATTAAATGTCAATTTAGAAATAGCTCAGCTAAATCAAATAATTTCAATGGGTAAAAAAATTAAGAAAAGAATATCAGAGCGCGTTGACTGTGTACATCCTTTTGAGAACGAGATGAATTTTCTTTATGGGGTTATTTTTGTAGACAATTCATTTAGTCAAAAATTCCATAGTAAAAATATCTGTATTTTTGCTAATGGCGAACTTGACAGAAGCCCTACGGGCACGGGAGTCAGTGCACGAGCTGCTGTCGAATTTGCAAAAGAAAACCTAGACTCAAACAATTATATGGTTGTTGAGAGTATAACTGGTTCAAAGTTTAATGTTCGCATCAAGAAAAAAACCGAACTTGGTAAACATACGGCTATTATTCCAGAGGTATCGGGCACTTCTTTTATTACAGGAAAGAGTACGTTTTGGATCGACCCAAAAGACGATCTCGGTAAAGGATTTTTATTAGCATGAGAATTCCTAAGAAAGGTAAATCTTGAAAAGAAGACAGTTCATTAAAGCAACCGCACTGGTTNGCATAGCAACCGTGACATCACCATCGAGAATTTTGGGCGCTAATAACAGGCTGAAGATAGGTGTTATTGGAACAGGTTTAAGAGGTCAATGGAACACAAAGCTATTGTTAGACAGGCCAGACGTTGATGTAACGGCTATTTGCGATATTGATGACAGAATGATAGAGATGGTCCTAGAGCTTTTTTCAAAAGCAGGAAGGCCACAACCAAAAATCTACAAGGATGGACCTGAGGATTTTATAAACATGCTCTCAAGCGAAGATCTTGATGGAGTCAATATTGCTACTCCATGGAAATGGCATCATCCAATGGCCATTGAAGCAATGAATAACGATATACATGTAGGTGTTGAGGTGCCAGCAGCTTTAACAATTAAGGACTGTTGGGATTTAGTTAATACCTCTGAAANAACTAAAAANTTATGCATGATTATGGAAAACGTNAATTATCGAAGAGATATAATGGCCATTCTTAATATGGTCAGACAAGANCTTTTTGGNGAATTAATTCATTGTCANGGTGGCTATCANCATGACTTGCGACACGTAAAATTTAATGATGGAAAAGGCCCNTATGGTGGCGGTGTTGAGTTTGGAGAGAGGGCATTTTCAGAAGCNCGATGGAGAACCCAGCATTCTGTNGATAAGAATGCTGATCTTTACCCNACTCATGGATTNGGCCCTATNAGTCCAATGCTGGATATCAANAGNGGAAATANAATGCTTCACNTNAGCTCNACNGCTAGTCAAAGCCGCGGNTTGAATAAATANATCGTTGATAATGGTGGNNCTAATCANCCGAACNCTANAGTCAAATTCAAACTNGGCGANGTTGTNACTACAATTATTAAATGTGCNAAAGGTCAAACNATTGTCTTGAGCCATGATACNAATTCACCNAGNCCTTACAGCTTAAATTTTCGAGTTCANGGAACCAAAGGTTTGTGGATGAAGGATTCTAAATCGATCTATCTTGAAGGNNNTAGCCCAGCGCCACATAAATGGGANAGCGATGAAAAATATTTAAAAAAATANGATCANCCTCTNTGGANGCGCTTTTCAANCGAAAAATCAACTCTAAGTCAATCAGGCCATGGNGGNATGGATTTTTTTATTATACGTGCGTTTGTTGAAGCCATAAAAGANACCAATNATCCTGTAATTGATGTTTATGATGCNGTTAGNATGAGCTGNNTTGTGCCTCTTTCTGAGATATCAATTAAAAACAACAGTTCNTCNGTNNAGNTTCCNGACTTCACNAGNGGGAGATGGAAATCGAATAAGCCAATATTTGGTCTGGATAACAAATATTAGGTTCAGATGACTTTTTTTGACTGGTCAATCATATCAGCGTATTTTATTGTCGCTTTGCTAATTGGTGTTTGGTCCTCAAAAAAAGCAGGTAACGATACAAAATCATTTTTCCTTGCTGATCGTGAAATGCCATGGTGGCTTTTAGGGGTTTCGATGGTTGCAACAACGTTTTCAACTGATACTCCTAATTTGGTTACTGATTTAGTGCGACAAAAAGGCGTTTCAGGAAACTGGAGTTGGTGGGCATTTCTGCTTACTGGTATGTTAACGGTCTTTGTTTATGCAAGGCTTTGGCGAAGATCCAACGTCCTAACCGACATTGAGTTTTATGAATTACGTTATAGTGGAAAAGCAGCGGCATTTTTAAGGGGGTTTAGAGCGCTATATCTTGGGTTGATATTTAATGTTTTGGTAATGGCAACGGTAAGTTTAGCTGCAATCAAATTTGGAGAAATAATACTTGAATGGGAGGGGTGGCAAACGCTTCTTATCGCTTGTACTATAACGTTGATTTATTCGACTCTTGGAGGTTTGAAAGCCGTAATTATTACTGATTTTGTTCAGTTTATAATGGCTATGACGGGTTCTATTATAGCAGCCATCTATATCATAAATCTACCTGAGGTCGGAGGGCTTTCCGAGCTTCTAAATCATGAAAATGTGATTGGAAAGATCTCGTTAGTTCCAGACTTATCTGATCCAAATATGTGGATTCCAGTAATGCTTGTTCCGATCGCGGTGCAATGGTGGGCAAGCTATTATCCTGGAGCAGAACCTGGAGGGGGAGGCTATATCGCTCAGAGAATGTTCTCTGCAAAGGATGAGAACAATGCCATCGGAGCAACTTTCCTTTTTAACGTTGCGCATTATGCTTTACGTCCATGGCCATGGATACTCATTGCATTATCCTCTTTGGTATTATTTCCTGAGCTTTCTGATATTCAAAGGGCATTCCCAGACTTACCTCAAGATAAACTTGGCCATGATGTCGCATACCCCGCTATGCTTACCCTTCTTCCTTCAGGGATGTTGGGTTTAGTAGCAGCATCTCTGATAGCTGCTTTTATGAGCACAATGAGTACACAATTAAATTTGGGGGCAAGTTACTTGGTAAATGATTTTTATAAGCGCTTTGTTGATAAAAAAGCAGATGAGCTAAAACTGGTTTTCGTTGGAAGAATATTTACAATAATATCAATCCTTTTAGGCGCAGGACTTGGAATGGTTTTAACAAGCGCTTCTCAGGCATTCAATCTTTTGCTTATGATAGGCGCTGGAACAGGTCTAATTTATATTTTGCGATGGTTTTGGTGGCGTATCAACGCTTTTACCGAGATTGTTGCAATGGTGAGTTCGTTGATCATTGCATTTTCCTTAAGTTTTTTTAACCACAGCTTAGAAAGTTGGCAAGAAATAGTTTTTGGAGCATTACTCACAACTGTCACCTGGATAGTAGCTACATTTATCACCCCTCCGGATGATGATGAAACATTAGAGCGCTTTGTAAAAAAAGTTCGCCCTGGAGGGCCTGGGTGGAAAAAATATTCACCACATGATACAAAGGAAAAATGGTATTTACCCTCAGGGCTGTTATGTATGTTTTTTGGAACTGTAGCCGTGTACGGCTATTTATTAGGTGTTGGCAACTTGATATATGGAAAACTTAGTATAGCATTTTTACTTATAGTGTTAGCCTTGGCATCATCCTACAGTCTATACAGTGTATGGATAAAAAATCTTTCAAATGCTGAATAAATGGAAATAGTAACTCCTG
>PBOO01000058.1 GCA_002724475.1 Fidelibacterota bacterium
TCAAGAAACCATCAACATTATTTAAATTTATCAATTCAAATGCGTTGGAGGCGTTAACAGAACCACCATACAAAATAGGTATATTTTCACTAAAAATCGAAACAAGTGTTTGCTTTATCAATGCGTGCGCTTCAAGCACTTGATTTTCATCAGCAGATACTCCAGTCCCTATAGCCCAAACTGGCTCGTAAGCAACAATGATCTTATTGGCGCTCAAGACGTCAATTTCGTCAAAGGCCTTGTTCAGCTGCCTGTTGAGCACTTCGGTTGTTTTGCCGCTCTTACGTTCATCGATCGTTTCGCCTATGCACACTACTGGCTTTATATTGACATCTAGAGCACGTTTAATCTTTTGGTTAACCTGATCGTCGCTTTCATTAAAGAATTGCCTTCTTTCAGAGTGTCCAATTATGACATAATCAAGATCTAAAATCGAAAGCATCGAAGCTGACACTTCTCCTGTAAATGCGCCACTTTCATCGTGATGCACATTTTGAGAACCTACCATATACGCTGTATCAACCAGTTTTTGCTTGACCGATTGAAGCGAGATATAATTTGGAAAAAAAATTATTTCAGCTTCAACTGAGGGTGATCTTTTAATTATTTCATCAATGAGATTCAGGCTCTCATCAATCGTAAAATTCATTTTCCAGTTTGCAGCAACTATAGGTTTCATCCTTATACCTCCAAAGCTAATAAAGCGGGTAGAGCTTTTCCAGATAGCAGTTCAATTGAAGCCCCTCCGCCGGTTGATAAGTGTGTCATTTTATTTTCAAGTTTGAAATTTCTAAGCGCAGAAGCTGTATCGCCCC
The DNA here is from genome assembly GCA_002724475.1 of Fidelibacterota bacterium. Classification (GTDB taxonomy): domain Bacteria; phylum Fidelibacterota; class Marinisomatia; order Marinisomatales; family TCS55; genus TMED108. The sequence goes on from PBOO01000058.1 coordinate 816, forward strand.
CGCCAGTAATACTGATCAAACCCTCTTCAGTGTTTGATGCTACGCATTCTGCTAGCTTCCGCGTACCATCTTTAAAGTCTTTCTTTTCGAACATGCCCATAGGTCCATTCCAGATGACGGTCTTTGATTGACCTATGATAGAACTAAATAATTCAGTGGTCTTAGGTCCAATATCCAGCCCCATGGTATCTTTAGGCATTTTTGAAATATCGTATACGCTTTTACCCTTCGATGAATCTGGAGATTGTGAACAAATACTGTCTCTGGGTAAGATAAGATTCTTCTTAGCCTTTGCTTTTTCAATTAGCTCAGTAGCAATACCAATCTTTGATTGGTCTACTAGAGAATTACCAACCTCAAAACCCTTTGCGGCCAAAAGAGTGAACGCCATGCCTCCACCAATAAGAATATTATCCGCAATCCCAATGAAATAATCTATCAGATCGATTTTTGAATCGATTTTTGCACCGCCAAGCAGTAAGGTTAAAGGGCGTGGAGGTTTTGAAATGATCTTTGAGAGAAAGTTGAGCTCCTTTTCAACCAGAAGGCCAATACCTTTATGGGAAAAATGTTTTGCTATCCCAACATTTGAGGCGTGCGAACGATGCGCAGTACCAAAAGCATCGTTAATAAAAATATCTCCATGCTTAGCTAGCTCTGCGCAAAAATCTGGGTCGTTAGTACTTTCACCTGAATGAAATCTGAGGTTTTCTAAAAGATGAATTTCTCCAGACTTCAATCCTAAGGTCACATCGCGAGAATCTTCTGAAATGCAATCGTTTGAAAATTTGATTGGCATCTCCAATAGGTCAGCAAGGGATTCTCCAGCAGGCATTAAACTAAGGGTATTATCAGGCTTAGCCTTAGGTCTACCCATATGGGACATGATAATGAGCTTAGCTCCAGATTCAAGACAAAACTTAATGGTTGGTAAAGTTTGTTTGATCCTGAANTCATCTAAGACCCTATCCCCANCTGTGGGAACATTAAAGNCNACGCGAAGNAGGACCCTCTTGTTTTTAAGGTCAAAAGAATTAAGTGGTTTTATCATGAATCTTAAATTTGATTTTCNATCGAAGATATTTGAAATAATTCAATAAAATAAGNTAATGAATTTAAACATAAAAATATACAAACCGACTATATTGAAAGTTAATTTGTGGTATGGAAAAAGGCGCAAAACAATCAATTAATTTTCAAGATCTAATGCTAAATAGGATCCACGAGATCCTTTTAGTGGCAAGTCCTTACGATGCCTTCATTTTGGAAGAAGATGGTCGACTGACCCAACAAATCCTCTACGAATATCTTGGAATGAATCTTTCCTATGCGCCTAGAGTGTGGCACGCGAAAAGTGCAAAAAAAGGGCTACAAATGCTTGCCGACAGAAGTTATGATCTTGTGATAGTCATGATGCGAATAACCGATATGGACCCCATAACGTTTGGTGAGAATGTCAAGAAGGATTACCCTGACAAACCTATAATCTTGCTAGCGTTTGATGAGTCGGAGATCTCTACCCTGCCTCAGAAACGTTTGAAAAAAACAATAGATAGGGTCTACATATGGACTGGAAATGCCAATGTTTTTCCAGCCATCATTAAGAATATTGAAGACAGTATGAATATTGAACGAGATTTTAAGATTGCAGATATACGATCAATAGTTATGGTTGAGGACAACCCAAGATTTTATTCTATAATACTTCCTCTCATCTACAGAACCGCGCTAAGTCACACGAGAAGTCTTATCGATAGAAGTCTTTCAGACACGGACAGATTGCTGCTATTTCGCGCAAGGCCTAAGATATTACTGGCATCAACCTACGAAGAGGCCATAAGGATCTATAAAAAATACCGAAACAATATCCTTGGNTTCATATCAGATGTTCANTTTCCAGTAAAAGGAAAGCTTGACCAGAGCGCAGGACTAAAACTAGCAGAAGTGATACGCCAAAAGGACTCTGATATGCCTATTGTCCTTCAATCAACCAATATCGATCATAAGGAACACGCNGANAGGATAAATACTGCNTTCATTCATAAAAACTCGTCAAGCTTAATACAGGATTTAAGAGATTTTGTTACCAACAATTTTGGTTTTGGAGATTTTGTTTTTCGCTATAAATCGGGGAAAGAGATTTCGCGAGCATCAAATATGGCCTCCTTTAGAGATGAATTAGAGAAGCTGCCGACAAAATCATTATTGCATCATGCGTCTAAAAATCATTTTTCAAACTGGCTAGCGGTGCGCTGTGAATTCAACCTAGCTTCACAATTAAGACCAATTAAAGTTGATAAATATAATAATTTAGAAGATTTACGTAATGTTATACTTAACATTATTGATGGTCAATACGATAACAACAGTGAAGGAAGGATAGTCCAATTTAAACCTCAGGCATCGCTCAAAAAACAAAGCTTTGTAAGAATATCAACCGGGTCTCTTGGTGGAAAAGCAAGAGGCCTTGCGTTTGCAAATAATATGATCAAAGGATCAAGGTTTAGTGAAAGCTATCCCAATATGGACATTCGAATTCCTAATATTGCAGTAATCGGTACCGATGAATTTGATCTTTTTATGAACGATAACGATCTATGGAAAATTGCTTTTGATAACAAGCGATCTGACAAATCAATCACGCAAAGGTTTTTAAAGGGTGAGCTGTCAAAAACCTTAAAAGAAATACTAAACAAATATCTTTCAACCGTCAAATACCCTCTTGCCGTTAGATCTTCAAGTCTCCTTGAGGATTCACAGTACCAGCCTCTAGCGGGCATGTATTCAACCTATATGCTTCCAAATGCAGATCGATCCAAGGCAAAACGATTAAGTGAGCTTGAGAAAGCAATAAAGCTTGTTTACGCCTCTACTTTTCTCAAGGAGCCCAAGGCATTGATTGAGGCTTCAGTTCACCATCACGAGGAAGAGAAAATGGCAGTTATCATCATGGAGCTGATTGGCAAAACTCACAAAGAAAGATTTTACCCAAGCGTCAGTGGACTAGCGCAAAGCTTCAATTACTACCCAACCTCCTACATGAAAAGAAATGAAGGGGTAGCCTACATTGCGCTTGGACTAGGCAGAACTATTTCTGATGGTGAAAAATCGTTGCGTTTTGCACCAAAATATCCTGCTATCATCCCACAATACTATTCCGTCCGGTCAACCATTTCAAATTCGCAAAATCATTTTTACGCACTAAATCTTGAAAAGGGTGCTGAACTTCTGAAGAAGAATGAACATGAGAATACAACACTCTATGATCTTAACACAGCTGAAAGTGATGGTGAGTTATTTTGGGCTGCAAGCACGGTCTCTTCAAGTGACAACAAGATCAGGGACAGTTTAAAAGATGACGGGGTTCGTGTAGTCACCTTCCCATCCCTTTTAAAATGGAACACGGCACCAGTAACAGAAATCTTGCAAGAGGTTCTAGAAATGGGAGAGCAATCACTGGGATGCCCTGTTGAAATAGAATTTGCTATAAACCTTTATCAAAACGATGATAGAAAGCATGAGTTTTGCCTACTTCAGATCAAGCCGATGGTGGTTGGCGGTCTTGATAAGGTTAAAATCAGAGAACCTTCAAAAGCAGATGATATTATCTGCACAAGTTCCGTTGCGCTTGGTAATGGAGCTATAAAAGATATTAAAAATATTATTTTTGTAGATCCAAAAATGTTCGATACATCAAAGAGTGTGCAAATAGCCAAGGAGATCGAGAAAATGAATGCACTGATAAATGATGACGAAAAGTATCTATTGATCGGGCCTGGGCGATGGGGGTCTTCAGATCCATGGCTAGGTATACCGGTTGAATGGGATCAAATCTCAAAGGCAAAGATCATCATTGAATACGGAATGGAATCTTTTCCTGTGGATCCATCCTTTGGTAGTCACTTCTTTCAAAACGTTACTTCAATGCGATTAGGTTATTTCACACTCAATCATAAGAAAAAAGAAGACTATTTGAATCTTGATTGGATATTGTCACAAAAGAAGAAGAAATCCAAAAAGTACACCTCATGGATTGAACTCAAGGATCCAATCACAGTGAATATTGACGGTCAAGCCGGCAAAGGAGAGATTATAAAACCTCAAAAAGCAAAAGAAGAATCGATGGACGAACATGAAACGTCCGGAATTTGATTTAAGCTAAACGACTCCTTGATCCATCATTGCGTCAGCAACTTTGATGAATCCTGCTATATTTGCTCCGTTAACATAGTTTGTAAAGTCACCATCCTTGCCGTGCTCTGTGCATGCAGAATGAATACTTTTCATGATGCTATGCAGACGTTCATCTACTTCTTCTCTCGTCCATGATAAGCGCATTGAGTTTTGACTCATTTCTAAACCTGAGACCGCAACACCACCAGCATTAGCAGCTTTGCCAGGACCAAAAAGTACTTTTTGATCTAAGAAATGGGATACAGCGCCAGGCTCAGTAGGCATGTTAGCACCTTCAGCAACAGCGATACAGCCGTTCTTTACAAGTTCTTGAGCTTCAGATTCATTGAGTTCGTTTTGCGTTGCGCAAGGCAGCGCAACGTCGCAATTAACATTCCAAGGTCGGGATCCTTCCATGTATTCTGCATTAAATTTTTCAGCGTACTCTTTAATTCTTCCTCTTTTAACGTTCTTGAGCTCCATAACAAAAGCTAACTTCTCTTGATCAATGCCATCTTTATCGTAAATAGTACCTCCAGAATCAGAGAGCGTTACAACTTTACCACCAAGATCGTTTACTTTTTCAGTCGCATATTGCGCAACATTGCCCGATCCCGATACCGCAACGGACTTACCTTTAAAAGACTCGCCCTTAGTATTTAACATCTCTTCAGCAAAGTATACACAGCCATAGCCTGTAGCTTCAGGACGAATGAGACTTCCACCCCAATTGAGACCTTTTCCGGTCAAAACGCCAGTAAATTCATTGCGCACACGCTTGTATTGGCCAAACATGTAGCCAATTTCTCTTCCCCCAACTCCAATATCGCCAGCAGGGACATCAGTATTATTTCCAATATGTCTAGATAATTCTGTCATGAAGGACTGGCAAAAACTCATCACTTCATTATCGGATTTACCCTTGGGATCAAAATCAGAGCCACCTTTACCGCCACCCATTGGAAGGGTCGTTAAGCTGTTCTTAAAAACTTGCTCAAAACCTAAAAACTTTAAAATACCCAGGTTAACAGATGGATGGAAGCGAAGACCTCCTTT